>CANIFK010000251.1 GCA_947466555.1 Acidobacteriota bacterium
ACTCACCATGGTGAGTCCCTACGACATTCTCTTCGAGGCCCTCGTCACCACCTACGCCGGCCACCATTACGGCGTCCGCCTGGGTGCCGATTATGCCGATGTCGCCCGCTGGATCCCTGCGCTCCGCCCATACCCTGTCCCCACAACTCTCGCCGCCGATTCCAACGTCACCTACACCATCACCCACATAATTTACACATTGAACGACTACGACCGGTACCGCCTCCGCCCCGAGTGGCTGCCGCAGGAGTTCGCCTACCTCAAGGCACACGCTCGAATGGCCATCGACGAAAATGACGCCGAAACGCTCGGCGAGTTCATCGACTCGCTGCAGGTATTCGGCCTGACCGATAAAGACCCGCAAGTTCGCAGCGGCATTGACTATCTGCTCGCCCATCAAAACCCCGACGGCAGTTGGGGCGAAGTCCAGGACCATGACATCTACACCCGGTATCACACCACTTGGACCGGCATCGGTGGCGTCATGCGATACGCCTGGCGCGGCGAGCAACTTGCGATTCCAGAGGCGCTTCCGGCCATCCTCTCCGGGCCCGCTCGGATTTCCCCGTAAAACCGCCGTTTTCTCAGGATTATCTTGGTTTCTCGGCGAGCCGGAGAGTCGTAGGATTTATCTAGATAAGAGGAGTAGCTTATGCCCGCAGTGGCCTGGCTCGCGGCAACGCTTGTCCTCTGCCTTATCGCAGAGGGAGCGGAACCGAACCGGCAGATCCCGGTTTATAGCGCAGCCAGCATCGTCAATGCCGCCACCAATGAACCCGGCCCCCTGGCGCCGTTGGCACTCGTGTCTCTATACGGCAAAGACCTCGCCACTGTCACCCGCGCCATTACCTTGGATGACGTTCGGAACGGCCAACTCCCGACTACGCTGAACGGCACCGGTGTCAGTGTCTCCATTGACAATGTCGGCGTGCCAATTCTCTTTGTGTCCCCCAGCCAGGTCAACTTTCTAATTCCGGGCAACATTCGTACCGGGCGTCGTCAGCTCCGGCTTCTGGTCAGCGGTAAGGCGGGCCCAGATGTCGATGTCGTCATCGCCGACTCCTCCCCTGGCCTCTTTCAGATGGAGCCCAACGCCGTCATCGCCACCCGCGCCGATGGCTCTCTGATCTCTCCGGCTTCTCCCGCCCAGCCCGGCGACATCCTTATCCTGTACGCCGCCGGACTCGGCGCCACCTCGCCGATCATCACCGGCCTTACCGTTCCGGCGGCCGCCGCCTCCATCTCCGCGCGCTCCCAGTTCGCCGTCCTGCTCAATGACGTGCCCATACCTGACGCCGACATCCTCTACGCTGGAGTCACGCCGGGCTTTGCCGGGCTCTACCAAATTAACTGCCGCCTGCCCGCCGATACGCCAGCGGATCCGGAAATTCGCCTCCGGCTTCCCGGCCAAACCAGCCCGCCCCGCCTTCATTTAGCTGTGCGCCCCGCCTCCGCCTCGGTACAATAGGCGCTGGTCATGTCCCCGCGAGTCTTAGGTGCTGTTCTCTGTGTCGCCGCCGTGTCTCTCCTATCGGTTGGCCGCTTTTTCTTTCAGGTTGCTGACTTCTATCCCAAGGCGCCCTCGCCCGATGGCGTCACCGATTTTGATCATCGGTTCGCTGGCCTCCGGGCTATGCTGCCGCCGAAGGGAATCATCGGCTACATGACCGATCCCGGCACGCCGCCGAACGATACCAATGCCCAGGCCGAATATCACCTCGCTCAGTATGCCCTCGCGCCCGTCCTTGTGGCCTACTCGCCAGACCACCGCTTCGTCGTCGGCAACTTCCACCAGGCGGTGACGACAGGGAGCCTGCGTGATCGGGGCTTCAAACTCATCCGCGAGTTCGGCAATGGCATTGTGTTGCTCGAAAACGAGAAGGTACGGTAATGGGCGCCTGGCTTTTATTCCTGATTCTGATTGCCCTCGGCTTCGCCGCGATTCGTGCGCTCTGGCCCGCGCCGCCCAGTTGGTCCTCGGCCGATCCCCTTCGTCTGGCCGCCGCGCCCGCCATCGGCTTTGGCCTCGGCGGATGCTTCTACTTCGCACTTCGCATCGTTCTCCAACAACCGCCAGCCGTCGCCATTGCCGCCGTCTGCCTCGCCGCGGCGGGATTGAGCTGGTTTGCCTGGCGCCGCGCACAATCGGCCGTCGCCGATGTGCCCGCGGTTTCCGGTCAGATTCCGTTTTGGCTGTGGCTTCTGTTTGGCGTCGGTGCCGCCATGGCCTTTTTCACGTACCTGATGCTGAGCGGCGCCGCCCCGCACGGGGAATGGGATGCCTGGTCGATTTGGAATCTGCGCGCTCGATTTCTCGTCCGGGCTCAGGAGTTTGTCAGTCCATTTTCTCCAGTCATCTCGTGGTCTCACCCTGACTACCCATTGCTCGTCCCCGGTGTCATCGCGCTTCTCTGGCATGCCGGCGGCGTTGAATCGCCGTCCATGGCGGGCGCTGTCGGTTTCGGATTTCTGTTTAGCACCGTTGCGGTGCCGTTCTTCACGCTCCGTTTGCTGCGCGGTCCCGCCCTGGCCGCATTGGGTGCGCTAACGATCCTCGGTGCTACTAGCCTGGTTCGTGTCAGTGCTTCCCAATACGCCGATGTCCCGCTTGCCGCCTACATCGTGATCGCAGCGTGTTTTCTCGTCTACGCCTTGGAGGTTGAGCCGGTTGGGAACTCTGTTGTCTTCATTGCCGGGCTTTCCGCGGGGTTCGCCGCCTGGACGAAGAATGAAGGGCTGCTCTTTTGTGTCAGCATCGTCCTCGCCCACTTGCTCTCGATCGGGGGCAAGACCGAACTGCCTCGCAGGTTTGCGACGCTCATTTCCCTGGTGGCTGGAATCGTCGCCGTTCTCGCTTTTGTGGGCCATTTCAAGTTCCGACTGGCGCCTGCCAATGACTTGGTCAACGCCGGGACTGCCGGTGTCGCCATGGCTCGTGCCACGGATTTCAATCGATACTGGGTTACCTTTTGGGCCTTCGTCGGTGAGTTACTCACCTTCGGGAGCGTCCTCGTTCCTCCGGTGATCGTATTCGCCGTCTGGCTGGCGCTGGTTCGTTTCCGTTCGAAGGTCACCGGTGCCGCGTTACTGCCGCTGGTTGCGGTAGTCATACAACTGGCCGGGTACTTTGCCATCTACGTCACCACCCCGCAGGATCTGGACTGGCAATTGAACACTTCGCTCCCAAGGCTCCTATTGCATGTTTGGCCTCTATCTGTCGCCGGCATATTTCTGATTTCCGGGGCCCTTTTTGGGGGCAGACCGCAACCTGAACCCGCCCGTCCGCGTTCAAAATAGGGGTGGCGTTTCCATCGACCGGCCGTACAATGAAGGAGGAACCCCTATGTCGCCGTCTACATTGGTCTTGATCGGTCTCAGTGGCCTGTCGGTTTTCGCGCAGGTCGCCAAATCTGATCCCTACTCCGTTCCTACCGGCACGCGGGTTCCGTTGGTGATGATCAACAGCGTCTCCACCAAGCACGCCGCCGAGGGCGATCGCATCTATCTGGAGACCTCTTTCCCGATCCTGGCCGATGGGCGGGTCGTGATTCCCACGGGCTCCTACGTCGCCGGTACGATCACCTCCTCCAAACGCGCTGGGCGCGTGAAGGGTCGCTCGGAGCTCTACCTTCGTTTCGATTCACTTACCCTTCCCAATGGTGTCACCCGTGACTTCCGTGCCCGTATGGGCGCTCTGGACGGCCGGGCGAGTGAAACCTTCGACCGGGCGGAGGGTCGTATCAAGGGCGAAGGAACCAAGGGCCAAGACGCAGTGAAGGTCGCCACAGCGGCCGGGGCCGGAACCTCCGTTGGTGTGATCGCCGGCAGTGCTGCCGGCCGCCCAGTGATGGGAACCGCCGTTGGCGCTGCGGCCGGGGCGGCTGCGGGCATGGTGGGGGTCCTGCTCTCACGTGGCCAGGATGTAGTCCTTGGGCGTGGTACTGTCGTCGAAATGGTTTTGGACAGGACGTTGGAATTCTCGGAGACCGACATCGATTTTAGTGCCGCTCCCGCTGGAAGGCGCACGTCGATCACTGAGGAAGGCCCCGTTCGGAAACGTCCCAACGGCGTTGGAATCTCCGGCCAACGGCCCGCATTGGGCACTCCCTAAGGCTTTTTACTGATCAGGGGTGGAAATCTACCCTGTACGACGATGGTACTTTTGACCCTACGCATTACCGGGTCCGAAGTACCTATTTTTTTTGAGAGGGAAGGACTATTCTCCAGCGTACTTCCCGCCGATACACTCTTTGTGGAGCTATGGACTTAGGATCGTTGGAACTCCAGATATTCGTGAGCCTGACCGTGGTACTGGGCGGAGCCTTCGTGGCGCTCGTCTGTGACTATCTCAAAGGCAACAACGAACAACTGCGCGAACATAACATTGAACTGCGCGTCCGCAAGGAAGAACAGGAACGGCGATTGCTTTTGGATCCTGCCGGATTCCTGGGTCAGTGGATGCCGGGACAACGCCAGGCGGCTAGTCGGACTGCTACGGCGGGGGAACCATCGGCCGCTCCTCGTGCCGTTGCCCCTCACGAGGTCATGCAGTCCTTTGCGGACCCGGAAGCGCTGGCTGACGCAGAAGATCGCGCCTCCAAGCTGCAGGCCCGGGCGGGCGATGAGCCCTTTGAATCGGCGGATGTTCCTCCGTTGACGCAACGGCGGAATGGGCGAAATCGGTCCAACCGCAAGTCTTCACGGCAGGTTCGCAAAGAACCGGAGAACTACGCCGACTGGGTTCGTCCTGAAGTCATTGCAAAGGTCGCTCGCCGTGCACAGGCCACGGCCGCCTACTCCTCCGATATTCGTGAGGACTTAGAGGCCTTACCAGCCGCCGCACTGCCGGAACCGTTGAATGCAGCGGAAAACTGGGACATCCGGCAACAGTTGCCTGGGAATGACAGAAGCAAGCGCGAGCAGCCAAAGCGTGCTACACCTGTCGCGGAAGAAATGCAGATTGCCGCGGAAGTTACGACCGCTGCGGTCGCTGAGCCCGTTGCGCAGCCGGAGACTGTGACCGCGGCAGCGCAGATTCCGCAGGAAGCGCCCCTTCCCGAACAGCTCGCGCCCGAACAGGCCCTGATTCTCCAAAAAGAAATCGAACGAGTCGCCCAGTTGGAACGCCGTCCGGTCGTTGCCGCGCCCGGGACGATCCTTCGTCCGCTTACCGTACCCTCGCTCAAACTGGAAGAAGAGTTGCAGCGCGTCGCCGAAATTTCTCCGGCTTCCGCGCCTGTGCCCTTCAGCTGGAATAGTGCGTTGCTGGACGAAGTGATTGCAGCCAGCGGTACCCGGGAAGTTACGGCTCACGTCGTGGTTCCGGAGCCCGTGGCGGCGCCCGTGGTTTCCTTGCCGGAACCCGTCGTCGCTGAGCAAGCGGTTGCCGCTCCCGAGGCACAGGAAGAACCCGAGGCACAGGAAGAAATTGAATCCGTTGAGGTGCCTCCCGTCGTTGTCGTCGTGGCTCCGGAGCCTGTTGTCACAGCGACGCCGGCAGAGGAATTGGTCGCCGACGAGATCGCCCTTGACCACAATGGATATTGGGAACAGTCAGTAGTCACAACCGGTGGCGAGTCTCGGTCCAATAGCGACCAGGCTGCAGAAAGTCTGCCGGAAGGCTCCTCGCTCGAATTCATCGAAGTACAGATCCCGACCCTCGAACTGCCGGTCGAAGCGGATGTTTTGCCCGATGTCGAGCCTGCCGCTGCCACGATCGCCTCGCCGGTTGAGGCTGTTCCAGTTGAGGCAAGTCTTGATCAACCGGAGTTCGTTCCGGAATTGCTTGTGCCCTTCGCGCTTCTGCCGGAGCCCGTCGCCACAGTTGCCAGTGCGGACGACGAATTCCTCTCGATTCCTGATCTATTGGCTGTTGAACCAGAAATCGTAACGATTGCCGTCCCCGAGATTGCAGAGCCTGCCGCCAAAACGACCCTGCTGGAGCTCACCATTGAGTTGCCGCTCTTGCCGGTAGCACCGGACCCGGTCGTTGCCGAAACGGAAGAGCCGGTGTTTGTGGAAGCCTTCCTTCCCGCCGAAATTGGTCAGGCGGCCCAAGCCGAGCCTGCCGAAGTGGAGATCACTTCTCTCGAGTCGGCTGACGCTATTGAAGCGGAGCCGAGCCCAATTCTCGCCGAAGCGTCGCCGGTTGTCACCGATGTCGCTCCCCCTCCATTCGTGTTTCTGGTTGAATCAGCCGCCGAACCGGTCGAACTTCCCGAAGCCGAGCCTCTCTTGCCCGTGGTTTTCGAAGTTGCTCTCGACTCCCAGGCCAACGAATCGGTCGCGGTTGAACCCGCAGAGGCTGAGTCAATCGTTGAGCCTCCGCCATTCATCTTTGAACTGGATTCCCAGCTCAGGCCTGAACCAGTAGCCGAGATTTCAGCCGCCGAAGCGGAAATGATCCCGGTGTCTGCAGCGGAAATCATCGACTGCTATTCTTTCTGGCCTCACCAGTCCCGCCTCGCGGGCATGGGGATTTCCCCGATGGTCGACTATCTACAGAGCATTCCTGGTGTGGAGACTCCGGCGGTCCGGCTGCCACTCGTCGCTGAACCGGCACTCTCTTCCATCGACGTCGATTCCAGCCTCGATTCCTTCGACGATTCTTCCGAACTCCCGGAACTGCTCCCCGCCTATTCGGACCTGTCGTGGGACGACTCGGCTGTACCACTTGCAGCGGAACCGGAAGTCGCGGAATCGATTGCAGAACCGCCTCCGTTGTGGATTCCGGAAGCAGAGGTCCCGCAGGAACAGAATCAGAGCCTTCCGCTTGCCGCGCCAATCGATATCTCCGTGCTCCGTCAACCCGAGCCGGAGTTGATTGCGCCGGCCCCTGCCTCTATTCCTGATCTTCTCCTTCCCACCGGGATGCACGACATTTCGACGTGGACCCGCTTGATGTCGCTGCCGAATCCGATGACTGGCATTCTCATCGTCATCTCACTGCAGCCCAGCGAAAACCGCTCGACTCTGCCCCAGCCCAAGGGCGCGCCCGCCCCGGAGAACAACTCGGCGGCCATCGACAAGTTCATGGCCAGCTTCGTCCGGGAGGGTGACTTTGGAAGTCACATCTCGGAGAACCAGTGGGTCTTCATCTATAGCAATGACGTCGCCGGTTTCAATCAGCGTCGTGTGGGGATGATCTCCGAGAAACTCTGGGATTTCCAGTTGCGACACCTCGGTTTGGCGAACGTCAGTTTCAAATGGGGCGCTATCGATGTGCAGTCTGAGCCGATGGCAGCTGCGCTCGATGCCGCTCGAGATCGCATGAACCAAACCAACCGTGCTCGTAAACTTCCCGGCGCCGATAGCGTTGCTCCCCGACGCGTTGTCAACG
>CANIFK010000252.1 GCA_947466555.1 Acidobacteriota bacterium
CCGCTGAACGACGAGGCCATGATCGCCGCCGCCCCGCTCCTTGAAGGCGAGCACGATTTCTCCGCCTTCGCCGCCCACGACGAACGCTACACCGCAGACTACTCGAAGGTGCGCACCATCTTTTCCTCCGTGCTGACACGCGAGGGCCCGCGCCTGATCTACCGCGTCCGCGGCAGCGGCTTTTTGAAGCATATGGTGCGGAATATCGTCGGCACTCTGCTCGAAGTGGGCAAAGGCAATTTGGTGAACGCCCAGTTACAGAACATGCTGCGCGGCGCCCCGCGCGCCGAAGGCGGCCCAACTGCCCCGGCCTCCGGCCTGTTTCTCGTCGAAGTCACGTACAAATCGTAATTTTCCGTTCAATTACGTGTCACATGCCGCTGCTAAACCAGTGGCGATGCCCCTCTCCCCCTGGACTGAAAAGCTCTTTTCCGTCGACGAATTTCGCGCCTTCACCAGTGAACTGGCCGCGGGCGCTGGCTCCCGCGAATTCTGTGCGCGTCTGCAGCAGCGCCTTGGATTGACCATCGACGCCGCTGACAACGAACTCCGGCACATTCCCGCCACCGGTCCCACAGTCGTCGTCGCCAACCACAGCTTTGGCCTCACCGACGCCGTCATTACCGCCAACCTCCTCTTCCGCCGCCGCGACGATATTCGCTACCTCGCCAATCAGCAGGTGCTCGAAGTCGATGGCGTCGGCGAGTTGTGCTTCCCTGTCGATCTCGCCGACACGCCCGCTGCCCGACGCACCAACGCCCGCAGCCTTCGCGATAGTCTGCAGTGGCTCGATCGTGGCGGCCTTCTCGTCGTCTTTCCCGCGGGTGTCGTCGCCCATTGGCAGTGGCGGAGCCTCGGCGTAACCGAAGCAAAATGGAACGAAAACCCGGTCCGCCTCGCTCGCCGCTCCGGCGCCAAAGTGGTCCCGATGTGGATCGAAGGCGGCAACTCCGCCGCCTTCCACATCGCCGGCCTCGCCCACCCGGCCCTCCGCACCGCCATGCTCCCGCGCGAATTCCTGCGCCGCCGGAACTACACGGTGCAGGTCCGCATCGGCCACGCCGCCCCGGCCACCTGGGTGGAGCGCCGTGGCGATGCCGCCACCGCCTATCTCCGCACCCGCTGTGAATCCATGCGTCCCCAACGGCGCCTGCCCGCCTTCCGCCTGCAGCCGCAACGCGCCATCGCCGCCGCCGCCCCGGCCTCGCAAATTGCCGCCGAAATCGCCGCCCTTCCGCCGGAACGCCGACTCGCCCGCGGCGCTGCCCTAGAAGTCTGGCGTCTGCAAATGCACGAGGCCCCGCACGTCCTCCGCGAAATCGGCCGCCAGCGCGAACTCACCTTCCGCGCCGTCGGCGAAGGCACGGGCAAGCCCTGCGATCTCGACCGTTTCGACGCCTCCTATCAGCAACTCGTCCTATGGGATCCAGCGGCCCAAACCATCGCCGGCGGCTATCGTTTTCACACCGCCGCCGATGGCTATCTCAACACTCTCTTCCGCCTCGCGCCCGAGTTTCACCAGCGCCTCGGTCCGGCCATCGAACTGGGCCGGTCGTTCATCACCGCCCCTTACCAGCGCCACTTCGAATCGCTGCTCCTGCTCTGGAAAGCCATCGGCGCCTACGTCGCGGCGAACCCGCAATACGCCACGCTCTACGGCCCAGTCAGCATCAGCAACGCCTACTCGCCGCTCGCCCGCGCCAGCCTCGTCGCCGGCCTCCGCCGCCTCGCCTGGCGTGACGATCTGGCCCCCTTCGCCAAGCCGCGACTCCCGTTCGTCACCCTGCAAAAACCGGTCATCGCCTACGATATCGACGAGCTCGACGCCCTCGTCACCGACATCGACGGCCCCGGCAAAGGCATCCCCATCCTCGTCAAACACTACCTGAAACTCGGAGGTAAATTCGCCGCGTTCCACGTCGATCCGGCCTTCTCCAACACTGTCGACGGCCTGATCACCGTCGACCTCCGCCAGGCCCCGCGCAAACAGCTGGAGCGCTACCTCGGCCCCGCCGGACCGCAAATATTCCTACACTAGCGGAATGCTCTCCCGCCGCGCCCTGCTTGCCGCCGCCCTCGCCCCGCCCGCGCAAAAGTTCTTCTTCACCGCCCGCGGTAGCGAAGGCGTCCGCGGCGTCGGCAGCCGCCTCGGCGTCCAACGCGCCGATGGCTCCAGCCTCGAAATTCTCGACTTCGACGAGCTCGATCACATCGGCTGGCTGCCCTACTGCTTCTTCCGCGACGGCCGCCGCGCCATCCTCATGTCGCTCGAACTCATCCCCGGCTGGCGCACCAAAACCTTCGACGAATACTACCCCAAAAGCAAGACGCACCTCTGGCTCTACGACATGGAAACGGGCCGCCGTGAAGAGCTCGCCACCAAAGAGCGACTCTCCAATTTCATCGCCCCCTGCCTGCTCATGCCCGGTGAAGACCGTCTCGCCGTCACCGTCAACAGCAACGGCAAACAGCGTCTATACATAATCGATCTCGACGGTCGCAATCCCCAACCCGTCTCCGCGCCGGATGAGTTCGTCTACGGCGTCAGCCTTTCCCCCGATGGCCGCCAGTTCGCCTACCATGCCAACTACCGTATCGCCACCATCAACGCCGATGGCACCAACCGTCAGGAGGTCAATGGCGCCAAAGGCAAACTCATGTTCGGCACCACCTTCTCCCCCGACGGCGAATGGGTTCTCTATCAAATCTGTACGCCCAAATCCGACCCCGCCCACGACTGGAGCGACCTCTGGATCGGCCGCGCCGACGGCTCCGCCAACCGCGCTCTCACCACCGGCAACGCCGCCTGGTTCGGCGCGACGTATGGCGCTCCATCCAATCCCGGCGGCGGCTCCAACATGCCCCAATGGACCCGCCACGGCATCCTCTTCGCCGAACGCAGCCCGGGCGCGAAGACCCCGTGGGAGTTTCAATCCCAGCGCCCCGACACCGATCACTTCAACCGCGACTACAAACCTGCCGCCGCCCGCGGGGGCACGCGCATCACTCAAATCGACCCAAAAACCGGCGAAAAACGAGCCCTCACACCCTTCCGCGAAAACAACTGGGACTTCCGCATGTCGCCCTCCGCCACCGGGGACAGCGTCCTGTTCTGCCGCGCCGCTACCGGCGAAAATCCCGCCATCTGGATCATGGACGCCAATGGCGCCAACGCCCGCTTCCTCAACCGCGGCGCCAACAATCAGGGCGCCGATCATCCCCGCTGGTAGTGCTATCCTCATCGGAACTCCGATGACCACCCGCACCGCCCGCCGCCGCTTCCTCCAGTTCCTCGCCGCCAGCCCGCTCTTCTCCGCCGAAGTCCCGCTCATCACCAGCCCCGCGCAAGCCCTCAACGTCCGCGATTTCGAAGCCGTCGCCCGCAAAAATATTCCCCCCGCCCACTTCGGCTACATCGCCACCGGCGTCGATGACGACCGAACTGTCCGAGCCAATACCGAAGCCTTCGCCCGCCTCCAACTCCGCCCCCGCCGCCTGATTGACGTCACCCGCGTCGACATGTCCACGACGCTCTTCGGCACCCAATGGCCGACGCCAATTTTCATCTGCCCCTGCGGCAGCCACAAGGCCTTCCACCCCGATGGCGAAACCGCCGTCGCCCGCGCCGGCAACTCGCGCCAAACGCTCCAAATCCTCTCCACCGTCGCCACCACATCGGTTGAAGAAACCACCAAGGCCGCCGGCCGCCCCATCTGGCAACAGCTCTATCCCACCTCCAAAATCGAAGTCGGCGAACGCATCGTCCGCCGCGCTGAAGCCGCCGGCTGCCCCGTGCTTGTCATCACCGTCGATCTCGTCGTCGGTCGCAATTCGGAAACCGCCACGCGCGCCATCGCCAACGATCCCCGCAACTGCGCTTCCTGCCATCCGCGCCCAACCTTCTCCGGCCGCAAGCCATCGTTCGATGGAATCGATACATCCAATCTCGACGTCCGCAGCCCCTACTTCAACTGGGCCTCTGTCCGCCGCATCCGCTCCATCACGAAAATGAAGATCGTGCTGAAGGGCATCGGTACCCACGAAGACGCCCGCATCGCCGTTGAAGAAGGCATCGATGGCTTGATCGTTTCCAACCACGGCGGCCGCGCCGAAGACAGCGGGCGCGCCTCCATCGATTGCCTCCCAGAAGTCGTCGACGCCGTTCGTGGCCGCATTCCCGTGATGGTCGACGGAGGCGTCCGCCGCGGTACCGATATCTTCAAGGCCATCGCCCTCGGAGCCACCGCCGTCGGCGTCGGTAGGCCCTATTTATGGGGTCTCGGCGCCTTCGGCCAGCCCGGCGTCGAAGCCGTGCTCGATATTCTTCGTAGCGAATTCCAGGTCGCCATGCAACAATGTGGCGCCCGCTCGCTTTCCGAAATCACGCCCGCCCACGTCACCCGCGCCTAGCGCCCCGCGTCTTCGGCGCCTGAATCAGGGAGAGCAGCGCCGCCACCTGGCTCTGCTCCTCAATCGGATGCCGCAAAGGCAACGCGCCGTTCACCCGGTACTGGTTCCGCCGTCCCACTTTTTCCGACTCCAAATACCCGCCCTCAATCAGGTCGGCCACAATGCGTTGCGCCGCCCGCTCCGTAATGCCCACCCGCGCCGCCACGTCCCGCAACCGGATCTCCGGGTCCGCCGCAATGCACAGCAGCACGTGTCCGTAGTTGGTCAGAAAGGTCCATCGTTCGGCGGGCATGGTTTTTATCTTACGCTCCCTGAAAGACGTATTGAAAAGCACGACACAGAAGACGTATATTGAAGGTCGTGACACAAAAAACATCAGCAATCACGGTCGCCCACGGCGACGGCATCGGTCCGGAGATCATGGCCGCCTCCCTCCGCATCCTCCGCGCCGCCGGCGCCCAACTCGAAATCGAAACCATCGAAATCGGGGAAAGCGTCTATCGCCGCGGCGTCAGCTCCGGCATCGAGGCATCCTCCTGGGACTCCCTCCGCCGCACCGGCGTCTTCTTCAAAGCGCCCATCACCACCCCGCAGGGCGGCGGTTTCAAAAGCCTCAATGTCACCGTCCGCAAGACGCTTGGCCTCTACGCCAACGTCCGCCCAACGGTCTCCTACCACCCCTTTGTCCACACTCGTTTTCCTGGTATGGACGTCGTCATCGTGCGCGAAAACGAAGAGGATCTCTACGCCGGTATCGAACACCGCCAGACCGACCAGGTCTACCAGTGCCTGAAACTCATCACCCGCCCCGGCTCGGAAAAGATCATCCGCTACGCCTTCGAATACGCCCGCCGCAACGGCCGCAAAAAGGTCACCTGCTTCACCAAAGACAACATCATGAAGACGACTGATGGCCTCTTCCATCAGATCTTCGATGAGATTGGCGCCGAGTATCCCGAACTCATCCGCGAACACCGCATCATCGACATCGGCGCCGCCTACCTGGCAGATCGCCCCAACGACTTCGACGTCATCGTCACGCTCAATCTCTACGGCGACATCATCTCCGACATCGCCGCCCAAGTGGCCGGCTCCGTCGGCCTCGCCGGTTCGGCCAACATCGGCGACCGCATTGCCATGTTCGAAGCCATCCACGGCTCCGCGCCCGATCTGGCCGGTAAGGGTGTCGCCAACCCGTCCGGCCTCCTCCACGCTGGTATCATGATGCTCGTCCACCTCGGCCAGTGCGAAGTCGCCACGAACGTTCACAACGCCCTGCTCCGGACGCTCGAAGACGGCGTCCACACCGGCGATATCTACACGCCCGAACAGAGCAAGTCCCGCGTCACCACCGAGGAGTTCGCCGACGCCGTCATCGCTCGCCTTGGCCAGCTGCCACAGCAGTTAAAGCCGGTCCATTACCAACCCGTAGCCGCTGTCACCACCGCCCCCACCATTCGCCAGCCCGCCAAAAAAGAGATCGTCGGCGTCGACGTTTTCCTCCAGTGGACCGGCGGCGCCCCGTCGGAACTCGCCGCCGAACTCAAGCGTGCCGGTACCGACGAACTGCCGCTTGCCATGATCACTAATCGTGGCGTCAAGGTCTGGCCGCAGGGTTTCCCGGAGACCTTCTGCACCGACCATTGGCGCTGCCGTTTCCAGAACGAATCGGCCGTCACCCACGCCGATATTCTCCGGCTGCTCGAACGCGTCGCCTCCGCGGGCTTCGATTTCATCAAGACCGAAAATCTCTGCACCTTCGACGGCAAGCCCGGCTACTCGCTCGGCCAGGGGCAATAACCATGCGCCTCACGCACCTCTCCTCCCTCGAAGCTGAAGCCATCCACGTCATCCGCGAAGTGGCCGCGGAGTGCGAACGGCCCGTGCTGATGTTCTCCGGCGGCAAGGATTCGATCGTCCTTGCCCACCTCGCGCGCAAGGCCTTTTGGCCCGCGCCCGTTCCGTTCCCGTTTCTTCACATCGATACCGGCCACAACTTCCCGGAGACGCTCGTCTTCCGCGACGCCTTCGTCCGCGAACGCCTCATCATCCGCACCGTGGAAGAGTCCATCCGCCAAGGCCGCGTCCAGGAGAAGAAGGATTCCCCCACCGGCCGCAACGCCCTCCAAAGCGTCACGCTCGTCGATGCCATCCACGAACACAAGTTCGACGTCGCCCTCGGCGGCGCCCGCCGCGACGAGGAAAAGGCCCGCGCCAAAGAGCGCTTCTTCTCCGTCCGCGATAAGTTCGGATCCTGGGAACCGCGCGCCCAGCGGCCCGAACTGTGGTCCCTCTTCAACGCCCGCATCGACCCAGGCGAACACCTTCGCGTCTTCCCGCTCAGCAATTGGACGGAGCTCGATGTCTGGCTCTACCTTCGTCGCGAAAAGTTGCCGCTCCCGTCGCTCTACTTCTCCCACACGCGGGATTGCATCCGCCGCGGCACGCTCTACCTGGCGCAGAACGAGTTCCTTGTGCCTGATCCGGCCGACCAGCCCTGCACCCTGAACGTCCGCTTCCGTACCATCGGAGACATGACTTGCACCGGCGCTGTCCTCTCCCCGGCCGCCAACATCGACGAGATCATCGACGAACTCGTCACCAGCCGCGCCAGCGAACGCGGCGCTCGCGCCGACGATCTTCGCTCGGATTCCTCCATGGAAGATCGCAAGCGCGAGGGCTACTTCTAAGCCGAAATCTTGTAGCAGACCAGCTTGCTCTGGTCCCGCAAATACAGGCGTCCGCCGGCAATCACGGGCAGTGTCCACAACGGATACTGCCCGCGGCCGAACTCAAAGCGCGAGATCTCTTTGTACGCCGTGGGCGTGGCCTCGGCCAGCGCCACCACGCCGGTCTCTCCTTGCAAATACAGCAGCCCGTCCGCCAGGATCAACTGCCCCTTGCCCAC
>CANIFK010000253.1 GCA_947466555.1 Acidobacteriota bacterium
CTGGCGCGCCGTGGACGTACATGCATGTTCACCAGGGAGAAATACCGTATTTGCGACGGTGTCGAGTTCAAGGCGCGGCTGATTTCGAACAAATCCGGCTGGACCTTACGCGGGGAACACGGTGGGGGGAGTTCGGTGTTGGCAGGGGGTTTGCGGCGTTTACGAGTGGGGATCGCATTTGGCATTGGGCGGACGACGAAAGCAAGCCACGAATCATTGCCGAGGGTGTGGATGTGGCAGTAGCGCCGGATGGAGGGAGGTTGTCCATTCTGGAGAAGGGTGGCAGGCTTCGGATCGTGACGTGGCCAGGGGGAGCGACGATCGATGTGCTGCCGGGGAGATATGGAGATGCCGGAGAGTGGCGTCCGGACGGGAGTGAACTGTTGGTAAGCGAATTCAGTGTCGTGGCTGCGTTAACGACATTTGGTGGGGATTGGGTGAGAATCTACGATTTGGGTTGGCGGGTATTTCGCGGATTGCGATTTCACAGAAGGAATCTGGGGGCGCATTCGATGCGATGGATTTCGTTTGATCCGGCGGTGCTGGGGCGGTTGACGGTTTCGATGATCGAGCGCGGGTAGGAGTTGGCCCCCGGCTTGCAGGTGTAAGCCGGGGGTTGTTGTATGACCGTGTTGTGTTTGGCTTTGGTTTTGACGGGGTTGGAAGGGCTGCGGGATGCGGGGTGGGACGCGGCTTACCGGACGGATTATGCCGCGGCGCGGGCGCGGTTCACGGAGTTGGCGCGGGTGTTTCCACGCCATCCGGCGGGGGATTTGGCGCTGGCGTCGGTGACTTGGCAGGAGTATCTGTTTAAGCAGCGGCGGTTGAGTTCGAGTGTGTATTCCAAAGACTCGAAGTTTTATGCGGGGGCGACGCGGACCAAGGAGGGGTCGGAGGGGGAGGCGGTGGAGGCGGCCGTTGATTTGGAATTTCAGGGGCATTTGGGGCGGGCGATGGAGAAGGCGCAGGCGATGGTGGACGCGCGGCCGGAGTCGGTGGAGGGGCTGTATTACTTGGGCGCGGTGTATGGGGTGCGGGCGGCGTATGAGATGTCAGCGCAGAGGAAGTTTTGGGCGGCGTTGAAGGATGGGGTGCGGAGTGTGAAGCTGCATCAGCGGGTGGTTAGTTTGGACCCTTCGTTTGTGGATGCGTACTTGACGTTGGGCACATATCACTACGCGGTGGGGTGCATTCCGCAGCCGTTTCGGATGATTGCGGTTATGGCGGGGGTGCGGGGTGGGAAGGCGAAGGGGATGGGGGAGTTGGAGTTGGTGGTTCGGAAAGGGGGTTTTAACAGGGAGGATGCGCGGGCGGTGTTGATTGCGTTGTACCGGTATGAGGGGAGGCCGGGGGCGGCGCTGGCGGAGTTGGAGGCGTATTCGGCGAAGTATCCGGAGAATTTGTTGTTGCGGGTGGAGATGGGGGCGACGTTGGCGCAGATGCGGCGGGCGGGGGCGGCGGCGTTGGTGTTTGAGGAGATGTTGCGGGGGAAGGATCAGCGGATTCGGGATTTGGTCTTGATGCAGTATGGGGAGGCGCTGGCGGTGGAGGGGTCGTATTTGTTGGCGGGGGAGAGGTTTGGGGCGGTTGAGGCGGGGTCGCCTTTGGCGGGGCAGGCGTATGTGCGGGCGGGGCAGTGTTTTGATTTGGCGGGGAAGCGAGCGGAGGCGGTGCGGTTTTATCGGGCGTATTTGGGGATGGCGGGGAGTGACGAGGGGCGGAAGAGTGTGGAGGAGTGGGTGCGGAACGGGTATCGTTAGCCGCGGGGGAGAGTGGGGGAGATGCGGCGCATGATGGGGGCCGTCATGTATGTCGTGGTGATGGCCATGAAGACGAGCATGAAGAAGACGGTTCGGGGGATGATGCCGAGCTCAAAGCCGATGTTGATGACGATTAGCTCCATCAGCGCCCGGGTGTTCATCATGATGCCGATCATGGAGGCGTCGCGCCAGTTGAAGCCGTTCCACTTTGCGGCTAAGGTGCAACCGCCTAGTTTGCCGACGGTGGCCGCTAGCAGCACCAGGCCGCAGAGGAACCAGAGTTCGCCGCCGGTCATGGAGCCAATGTCAGTGCGCAGGCCGGTGTAGGTGAAGAAGATGGGGAGGAAGAATACTGTTACGAAATCGCTGAGGCGGGCGCGGATGGCGGCGACTAGTTCGGCTTGGTCGTAGAGGATGGCTCCGAAGAGGAACGCGCCGAAGATGCTGAAGATGCCGATTATGTTGGTGCAGATGGCGCTGATGAAGACGACGATCAGCAGGACAGCCAGGGTGTTTAGGGAGAGGGTTCCTCCGTTGCGACGGAGGGAGGTGGTGATCCAGCGGATGGCGATGGGACGCACTACGAAGAACATCACGGCTCCGAAGGCCAGGACGCTGCCAATCATGGTCGCGAATTTCATCGGGTCGAACTTCGACTGGGTGATGGCGGTGACGATGGCGAGGAGGATCCAGCCGATGGCGTCGTCCATGGCGGCGGCGGTGATGGTTAGTGAGCCGAGGACCGTGCGGTTGAGTTGCAGTTCCACCATAATGCGGCCGAGGATGGGGATGGCGGTGATGGACATGGCGGTGGCCATGAAAAGGGCGAAGTAGAGGGGATTACTTTCCAGGTGCAGCACGCCGTGCATGTAGTAGCCGAGCCAGAGGCCGAGGCCGAAGGGGAGCACGATACCCGCTAGCGAGACGCTGATGGCGGCGCGGCGGTTTTGTTTCAGATGGCTGAATTCGAACTCCATTCCGATCAGGAACATGAGCAGCACCAGGCCGACCTGGCTCATGATGCTGAAGATGGGGTTGACCGTGGGGCTGAAGATTTTTGTGGAGATTTCGGGGAAGAAGCGGCCGAAGAGGGAGGGACCGAGGATTAAGCCGGCGGCGATTTCTCCGCAGACTTGCGGCTGGCCGAAGCGGCGGAAGAGCATGCCGAAGACGCGGGCGGCGGCGATGATGACGGCCAGTTGGATGAGGACGACGAGGAGGACGTTTTCGACGGCGTGGGTGTTCATCGCGTTAGAGGCGGACCCAGCGGCGGGCTTTCATTTCGAAGCGGGGGAGCGTGCCGGGTTCGACGATTTCGGTGGGAATGCGGAGGCCGAGGGCGTCGCGGAGGCCGGATTCGAGGCGGTGGGCGAGGTCTTCGGCGGTGGGGGTCTCGGGCTCGATTTTGAGGGAGATTTCGGTCATGGCGCGCACGGTGGTGATTTCGGCGCGGTATTCGGCAACGCCGCCGCAGGCGCGGATGACGTCTTCGATGGCGCTGGGGTAGACGTTGACGCCGCGGATGACCACCATATCATCGCGGCGGGCGAGGATGCCACCGACTAACGCGAGTTCTTTGCTGCCGCAGGGGCAGGGGTTGGTGTCGGGCTGGACGATGTCGCCGGTGCGGTAGCGGATGACGGGGGCGGCGGTGCGGCCGAGGTTGGTTAGCACGAGTTCGCCGCGGGCGCCGGCGGGGAGGGGGGTGCCGGTGTGGGGGTCGACGATTTCGGCGTAGAAGTACTGCTCCATGATGTGGAGGACGCCTTTGCGCTGGGGGCATTCGTAGCTGACGGGGCCGGTCTCGGTCATGCCGTGGTGGTCCACGATGCGGGTGCCGGGCCAGAGGCGTTCCAAGAGGGCTCTGGTGCCGGGGACGCTGCCGCCGGGTTCACCGGCGACGATGATGGTTTTCAGGTTTGGCGTTTCGTGGGGCGCGGCTTCGGCTAAGCGGACGGCGTAGGTTGGCGTGCAGCAGAGGACTTCGGCTTCGGAATCGATCAGCGTTCGCAGGCGGGCAGTTGACGACATGCCGCCGCCGGGGATGGCGAGGCAGCCCATGCGGGTGGCGGCGTCGAAGGCCGTCCAGAAGCCGAGGAAGGGGCCGAAGGAGAAGGCGAAGAAGATGCGGGTTCCGGGTTTAACGCCGGCGGATTCGTAGACTCGCTGCCAGCAGTTGCACATCCAGTTCCAGCTTGCCGGGGTGTCGAGCCAGCGGAGGGGGTTGCCGGTGGTGGAGCTGGTTTGGCAGAAGCGGGTGTAGTTGGCAATTGGTTCGGTGTGCCAGGTGCCGAAGGGGGGGTGGGCGAGTTGATCGGCTACCAGTTCCTGTTTTGTGGTGAAGGGGACGTGTTGGGCGAACTCTTCGAGCGATTGGAAGTCGTGGGCCAGGCGGGGGGCGTAGAACTTGTTGGCCGGGAGGAGGGCTTGGCGGAGCTGGCGGAGTTGGGCGAGGGGCATCAGGCCAGGAGCTCCGGAGGGGCTTGTTCGATGAGCGCGGCGATTTCGGCGGGGATGGGGGTCGAGGACATCGCGCCGGTTTGGGGGTCCTTACGGATGCAGGCGACGGCGAGGTGGCCGCGGGCGACTTCGTGGACGGGGTCCGCGTTGAGCTTCCGGAGGATGAAGAGATAGACGAGGGAGCGCTCGCGCTTTTCTTTGACGAGGAGTTCGACTTCGACGGTGTCTTCGAAGCGGAGGGGTTTGCGGAAGTCGCAATCGGCGTGAACGCGGGGCCAGCCTACGGCTTCTTTGCCGCCGGGGGCGATGCTGAGGCCCAGGGAACGGAAGAAGGCGTGTTCGGCCGATTCCATGTAGCGGAAGAAGTTCGAGTAGTGGACGATGCCGGCCATGTCGGTTTCGGGGAATTCGACGCGGCGGGTGATTTTGAAGCTGTAGGCCAATCAGCGCTCCGTGAGTTGGGGCGTGAGAAGCGGGGCGCCGTGGGAGAGGGGCGTGGGGAGCTTGGCGAAATCCTTGAGCGCGCCGAAGAGGGGGCCGAAGTCGTGGGTGAGGTTGCCGATGAGACAGTCCGTCAGATCGCCCTTCAGAGTGGGGTTCGCCATGAGGAATTCTTTGAAGCTGAAGGCGTCGTCGTAGAAGGCGTAGACGAGTTTGCGCATGGCTTCGATGCCTTCGCAGACCTGTTCGCCGTAGGGGGCGAACTGGGCGGCGGTGAAGTCACCGGCGGCGAGGGCGGCGTCGGCTGCTTCGGCTGCCAGTTCGCCGGTTCGGAGGGCGAGGAAAACGCCGGAGGAGAAGACGGGATCGAGAAAGGCGAACGCGTCGCCGGCGAGGATGAGGCCATCGGCGGCGCAGTGTTGGGACCGGTACGAGTATTCGCCGGTGACCCAGTATTTACCGAACTGTTCGCCGGGGGCGAGGTGTTCTTTGATCCAGGGATTGGCTTCGATTTCGCGGGCGAAGATTTCGGCGAGGTCGCGGGTGTCGCGGTAGAGGTAGTCCTTTTCGGCGACGATGCCGACGGAGATGATGTTGTCCGGGAGGGGGATGTACCAGAACCAGCCGCGTTCGGGGAGGTAGGCGACGGTGGTGGCGCCTTCGTCGAGACCGGCGTCGCGGGCGGCGCCTTTGTAGTACGTCCAGATGGCGATTTTGTTGAGGTAGGGATCGCGGACTTTCCAGCCGTTGCGGGTAACGGCGAGGGCGTCGCGGCCGGTGGCATCGATGGTGATGGGGGCGTGGAATTCGCCCTTGTCGGTGCGGACGCCGACGACGGCGCCGTTATCCCAGATGAGTTCGCGAACGTTGGTTTCTTCGCGGATTTCGGCGCCGTTGGAGCGGGCTTTATCGAGGATCATCTGGTCGAATTCGCTGCGGACGACCTGCCAGGTGGTGGAGGCGGCGTGATCGAAATGCTGGAAGAAGTAGAAGGGCTGGGAGAGCTTGCCCATGGTGTTGACGAACTGGACGGAGTACTTCTTGGGGAAGTGGGACTCCTTCATTTTTTCCGCGAGGCCGAGGCGTTCCAGCGGGAAGTAGCAGTAGGGCATCAGCGATTCGCCGATGTGGTAGCGGGGGAACTTTTCGCGTTCGAGAACGACGACGCGGCGGCCTTTTTCGGCGAGGACGGCGGCGGCGGTGGCGCCGGCGGGTCCGCCACCGACGACGATGGCATCAAAGCTGGTTTGGCTCATTCTGGATTCCCTCTTTTATACCGATTCCTGGGGGCGCGATTGGTTCTATTTTCTGGCGCTTCAGGCGTAGCGGGCGTTACGGTGTTCGGGCAGGAAAAACTGGTGGAGCAGGCGATCGACCTGGAGAAGGCCGGCGCGGGAGAGCTCGATGGTTTCGGGGTGGACTTGGAGGAAGCCTTCCGATTCCAGGGATTTTAGTTCGGCGGCGAAGTGGACGGCGGGGTCGGTTGCGTACTTGTTGGTGAAGTAGTCGCGGCGGAGCTGGCCGAGCTTCAGTTTGAGAATGAACTCGCGGACGAAGCGTTCGGTGTCGGTGGGGGTCAGCGCGCGGAGGAGGGGGAGTTCGCCGCGGGTGAGGCGGTCGATGTAGGTTTCGTACTGGTGTTCGTTTTGATAGTGGGTGCCGCCGACGTGGGAGAAGCTGGCGACGCCGGCGCCGATCATGTCGGCCCCGGCCCAGAGCAGATTTCGGTAGACGAACGACTCTTTGCTGGGGTCTTTGACGGCGGTGTAGGCGCTGGTGACGGTGTAGCCGGCCTTGGTGAATTCGTCCCAGGCGTAGCTGGTCCAGGCGCGTTTGACGTCCCAGCTGGCGACGGGGGCGACGGCTTCGCCGCGGATGCGCATTTCCTTGGAGAGGGTGGTGTTGAAGGGCACTTCCATCTGGTAGATGGTGACGCTGTCCGGGGCGAGTTCGATGCCGCGGCGGACGGTTTCGCGCCAGTTTTCTTCCGTTTCGCCGACCATGCCGGCGATCAGATCGATGTTGATTTGGGGGAAGCCGACAGAGCGGGCGAAGTTGTAGGCGCGGTCGATTTCCTTGGAAACGTGGGCGCGGCCGTTGGCTTTGAGGATTTCGTCGTCGAAGTTTTCGATGCCGAGGCTGAGGCGGGTGACGCCGATGTTGCGGAGGACTTCGAGCTTGCCTTCGGTGAGGGTGCCGGGTTCGCACTCGAACGTTACCTCTTCCACTTCGTCCCAGGGGAGGAGGCGCTTCATTTCGTCGACGAGGCCGCCGAGCTGTTTGGTGGAGAGGTAGGAGGGCGTCCCGCCGCCGAAGTAGATGAAGCGGGGTTTGCGGCCGCCGATGATGGGCTTGGCGGCGTAGAGGGCGAGTTCTTTGCGGACGGCGTCGAGGTAGGCTTCGATTTCGCCGGAGTCCTTATCGGTATAGACCTTGAAGTAGCAGAAGTGGCAGCGTTTGCGGCAGAAGGGGATGTGGACGTAGATGCCGAGGGGGGTGCCGGCGACGGGGGGGCGATTGAGGGCGGCTTCGGCTTCGTTGAGCTTTTCGGGGCGCCAGAAGGAGAAGGGCGGGTAGTTGGAAACGAAGTAGTTGCCTTCGCGGGTTTCCTCTGGCGGAGGGACGTCGGTGCGGTTGCC
>CANIFK010000254.1 GCA_947466555.1 Acidobacteriota bacterium
CGTCGTGTCCCCAAAGAATCGGGTGGCGACATACGCCAACGCCCGCCGGTTTCGCAGCAGCAACGGCAGCGCCTCGCGAATCGGCAATGCCGCCGGACCGCTCGACACCGGCCCCGGCGCCCGGCTCGCCACCAGCCAAAGCGGCAGCCAAATCAAACCGCACAACCCGGAAATCAGAAATGCACTTCGCCACCCATAGTGCAAACTCAGCCACACAACCAATGGCGGGGCAACAAGCGAACCAATCCCCGCGCCACTCGTAAAGATCCCGGCCGCTAGACTGCGCTGCGCCGGCTGAAACCGCTCCGAGACAGTCTTCACCGCCCCAGTCCAACCGCCCGGTTCAAAGACACCCAACAAGAACCGATACACCACCAGGCTCAGGAACCCAGTAATCGCCGCGTGCAGCATGCAGACCGCCGACCACAACCCGACGAACAAACCCAGCCCGGTCCTCGAACCCACCCGGTCCAGCACCAGCCCGGAACCCAAATACATCAGGCCATACGCCAGCAAAAACGCGTTCACCGCCGCGGCGTAGTCGACAAGCGAAAGCTGGAACTCGGCGCGAATCACCGGGCTCAATAGCGACAGAACCACCCGGTCCAGGTAGTTCAGCAGAATCATGAAAAACAGCAGGATCGCAATCACCCACTGCTGCCGCGAAAATGACGTCGAACTACCCGAAGTTGCCATAGGCCGGTTTCCTGGAAACAACAGACAGCATCCCACGAATGCACATGCGTTAGCCTTTTCAAATGGGTTCATCGCTGACGCGCCGCCAGTTTCTCGCCACCGCCCTCACCGCCTCCGCCGCGCCGAACCCACGCCCCAACTTCCTTTTCATCATGGCTGACGATCTCGGCCATGCCGACCTCTCCTGCTACGGCCGCCGCGATTACACCACCCCAAACATTGATCGCCTCGCCGCCCAAGGCATCCGCTTCACCCAGGCCTACGCCAACGCCTGCGTCTGCTCACCCACCCGTACCGCCCTCATCACCGGCCGCTGGCAGCAGCGCCTCCCGGTGGGCCTGGAAGAACCGTTGGCGATGTCCCGCCGCGACGTCAGTCCCGGCCTGCCCCCGGAACACCCCACGCTCCCTTCCCTTCTCCGCGACTCCGGCTACCAAACCGCCTTACTCGGCAAATGGCACCTCGGCTGGCGGCCCAAATACAGCCCGCTCAAAAGCGGCTACCAAACGTTCTGGGGCTATCAAAGCGGCGGAATCGATTACTTTACCCACAAATCCGGCCCGCCCAGCACCGACACGAGCGATCTCTGGGACAACGACACCCGCATCGAACAACCCGGCTATCTGACCGATCTGCTGGCCAACAAAGCCATCTCCCTCCTCGATCAGTATTCGAAATCGCGCAAGCCATTCCTCCTCAACCTCCACTTCAACGCGCCCCACTGGCCGTGGGAAGGTCCCGGCGACGAAGCCGAATCGAAAACCCTGAAATCGCTCCTTCATTTCGACGGCGGCTCCACCGCCACCTACGCCCGCATCATGCAGCAGTTGGACCTCCAGGTCAGCCGCGTCCTCCAGGCCCTCGCTCGCAACGGACTCGATAAAAACACCATCGTCGTCTTCACCAGCGATAACGGCGGCGAACGGTTCTCCGACAACTGGCCCTTCAGCGGCCGAAAAGCAGAACTCCTGGAAGGCGGCATCCGCGTCCCCGCCATCGTCCGCTGGCCCGGGAAGATCCCCGCCGGCCGCACCACCGCGCAAGTCGCCATCTCCATGGACTGGATGCCAACGTTCCTGAAACTCGCCGGCGCGCCCCCCGCCCCCTCCCATCCGCTCGACGGCATCGACCTCTCCCCGTTCCTGCTCACCGCGGCGCCGCCAATCGCAAGAAAACTCTACTGGCGTCATCGCTACAACGCGCAACGCGCCATGCGCGACGGCGACATGAAGTGGCTCCGCATCAACGACAACACATTCCTCTTCAACCTCGCGCAAGACCCGCAGGAAAAAGCCAACCTGAAGGACAAGCAACCAGCCGTCCACGCACGAATGGAGCGGGAGTTTGCCGAGTGGAACCGGACGATGCTCCCGGAGGACCCAGCCGCCTACACCTACGGATTCCCTCCCGACGAACTGGCCGATCGTTATAAGAACCAATAGATGGAACCGTAACGCGCGCAAACTCGTCGAACAGGTATGAACGCTATCGCTGAGTCAAGCGCTGAGCACACGGCGCTCCTGAACGAATACCGAATCGCGCTGCGGCTGTGGACCGAAGCCCGCGCGCTCTATCAGAACAACACGGCTCCCGAAGTCATCGAAGCCAACCGAACGGTGGAAAATCTGGAGTTTCGCCTCCGCGCCTTCGCGCTCAAATAGCAGCCGGAGTGTACAGTAGTCAGAGCGGCATGCGCAGACTCGCGGCTCCCTTTCTCCTGTTCCTTTTGTGCGTTGGCTTCTATTGGAAGCTCACTCTCACCAACGATTACACGTTCCTTGACTCCCCTGACCTGGCCAACCTCGACCTCCCGCGGCTCCAGTTCCAGTCCGCCACGTGGCGGCAATCCCATATCCCGCTCTGGGACCCGTTTCAGTGGCTCGGCCAGCCGTTCCTGGGTCAAGTTACCGGTCTCGCCTACCCCGCCAATTGGACTCTCCCTTGGTTCCCCGTCGATGAAACCGGCAAGATCACGCTCAAAGCAGTCCATTGGTATCTTGTCCTCCTCCACTTCCAGGCCGCTCTGTTCGCCTACTTTCTCTGTCGGGACTGGAAACGCAGCCACGCCGCCTCCATTCTCGGCGGCCTTGTCTTTGCGCTAGGCGGATTCCTCGGCACCACCGATTGGCCGCAAATTCTTAATGGCGTGCTCTGGCTCCCGCTCATCGTCCTGTTCCTCATGCGCGCCCTCCGCGGCCGCCGCCCACTGGCCAGTGCCGCCCTCTCCGGCGCGTTTCTCGGCGTCGCCTGGCTCAGCGGCCACCACGAAGTCCCCATCTACGCGTCCACAGTGATCGCGGCCGTCTGGCTAACGGCGCTCGCCCGCGGTCCGCGCCGCCTGGAAATCGTCAAGCTCGCCGTCGTCGCTGCCATCGCCACCGGCCTCCTCGCCGCGCTACAAGTCCTGCCCGCTCAGGAGTACGCCCCGCACGTCAAACGCTGGGTCGGCATGGACAACCCCATCGCGTGGAATGAGCCCATCCCCTACTCCGTCCATCAACACTTCACCTGGAAACCGGCGGAGATTCTCGGCATCGTTACCGCCCGCCCGCCGGTCCACGTCAATCCCTTCATCGGCATCGTCGCGTTCGCCCTCGCACTCCTCGGCGCCTACCACGGCTGGCGCCGCTTGCCCCAAGTGCGCATCCTGGTCGCCATCGGGCTCGCCGGCATATTCCTTTCTCTAGCCGCCACCAGTTTCCTCCACGGCCTGCTGTATGCCGCGCTGCCCATCTTCGGCAAGGCCCGCGTCCCCGCCCGCGCCCTCGCCCTGTTCAGCTTCGCTGTCGCCCCGTTGGTCGCCTACGGGTTCGACGCGCTCCAGCGCCGCTCCAGCCCATGGCTCCGCCGCACCATCTTCACACTCGTCGCCATCGCCGCCATCCTGTATCTGGCCGCCGCCATCGGCATCCGGCCGGCGGAGGCCCAGATGTTCACCGCGCTCACCGCCATGCTCGGAGCCATTCTTTTCGCCGCCGCACGCGCGCGTTCGATTCCACAAGCCGCTTTCGCCATCCCCATCACCCTTCTGGTGCTGTTCGAAATCGGCAGCGTCGCCGGCGCCGAACTCGCCAGTCGCACAGCCCCCACCCGTGCCGGCTACATCGACAATCTCTACCGCCATGCCGATCTCGTCAACTACCTGAAAGCCCAACCCCAGCCCATTCGCGTCGAAGTTTCCGATAGCGAAATCCCCTACAATTTCGGCGACTGGCATGGCATCCCCGTCCTCGGCGGTTTCGCCGCCAGCGCCTCCACCAACCTCCTCCAACTGGAAAAGCACAAACCCCGCGTCCAGGACCTGCTCGGCATCAATTACTACATCGGCAAGACCGCGCCCCGCCCGGATCTCACCCTGCTCACCGACACCTCCAGCGGCCTCAACGTCTACCGCAACCCCTCCGCCCTCCCGCGAATCTGGGCGGTCCACGCGGCCTCCCAGGTCAAGGATGCCGACGCCATCAACGCCCGCCTCGACGTGCCGGAGTTCCAACCGCGCCAGGAAGCACTCTTCCTCGAAACTCCTCCGAAACTCGAAACCTGCGAAGGCAATGACGAAGTGGAACTCTCGGAAGGCAATAACCCCAATCGGATCCACATCAATGTAAAGGTCAACTGCCGGGCGCTCATCCTCCTCTCGGAAACCTACTTCCCCGGCTGGCGCGCCCGTGTCGACGGCAAGGAGACCGAAATCCTCGCCCCCTTCGGCGCCCTACGCGGCGTGGTTGTGGAGAAGGGCCCCCACCATATAGAATTCTCCTACCTTCCCCCCTCCGCCGTAGCAGGGGCAGCCTTAACCGCCTCCGGAGTTCTGTTCGTCTTCTGGACCCTTTGGTTCTCCAGAAAACGCAAAACAAGCTGAGCCTTTCCACGGCCGGGTTTCCGCCTATATAGGCAAGAAGGAACCAACTCTATGTGGAAAAAAATACTGCTGTTTGGATCATTAGGCCTAGTCTCGGTTATCGGCGCTGGCTTCGGCTATCTCAGCCTGCGCTCCCCCAATCATCTCCCCGCCGAATCCATCCAGGTGCCGATGACACCGGAAAACATCGCTCGTGGCGAATACCTCTTCACCGTCGTCGCCGATTGCGACGGCTGCCACTCCGAACGCGATCTGTCGAAATTCACCGCGCCCGCGGTCGCGCGCGGCCGTGGCCGCGGCTGGCAACTGCCGAAGGAACTCGGCCTCCCCGGTGACGTCGTCGCGCCCAATATCACCCCCGACGTCGAAACCGGCATCGGCGCCTGGACCGACGGCGAAAAGATCCGCGCCATCCGCGAAGGCGTCGGCCGCGACGGCCGCCCGCTGTTCCCCATGATGCCCTACCAGGGCTTCGCCAAGATGAGCGATAGCGACGTCCAATCGCTCGTGGCCTACATGAATACGCTCCCCGCCGTGCGCAATCCGCTCCCCCGTACGAAGCTCAATTTCCCCGTCAACTACCTCATCACCGGCGCCCCCGCGCCATCCCGCAACGTCGCCGCCCCCGACAAATCGAACAAGCTCGAATGGGGCCGCTACCTCGTCACCGTAGCCGGCTGTGGCGGCTGCCACACGCCTATGGAAAAGGGCGAACCCATCCCCGGCAAAGCCTTCGCCGGCGGAGAGCCATTCGTCGTCGCCAGCTACAAGGCCGTCAGCGCCAACATCACACCGGACAAAGACACCGGCATCGGTAAGATGAGCGAAGCCGAATTCGTCGAACGGTTCCACCAGTACAAAAAGTACCTTCAGGACGGCCCGCCGGCGACGACGCCAGAGAACTTCACCCTCATGCCCTGGCTATCGTTCGCCAGGATGCCGAGTGAAGATCTCAGCGCCATCTACGCCTACCTGCGTACCGTCCAACCGGTCAACCACTCCGTCGAAACGCACCCGCAGAAGTAACCAGGGTCAGGGCCGTTTGGTGTACTGTTCGAAGAGCTTGGTGTGCCGTGTCTCCAGGCTCACCGGGCGGCCCTGAATCCACATCTGCTTCACTTGCGAACGCGCTTCCAACGGATCGCCATCCGTCAGAATCAAGTCCGCCCACTTGCCCTTTTCAATCGAACCAATCCGGTCATCCACGCCCCAGATCTTCGCCGCGTTGATCGTCACTGCCTTCAACGCCTCCTCGTACGGCAAGCCGAAGCCAACCGCGCTCGCTGCCTGGAACGGAAGATTGCGCGCGAACTGCACGCTGAACGTGCCGAATGCGAACGTCACGCCAGCCTTGTGCAGCTCGCCCGGCAACGTGAACGGCGAATCGTAGGCCGCGTCTTCCTCCAACGGCAACTCCAGCGTCCCGCCCAAAATCACCGGAATCTTCTTCTCGGCAATCTCTTTCACGGCAGAACCCGCCTCGCGCACGCCGGCCAGAATGATCTTCACCTTCTCCTTCGCCGCGAACGCCAACGCGTCCTTCACAGCCCGTTCACGCGGCGCGAAGATCATCAGCGATTCCTTCCCGTCCAGCACCGGCAGCATCGCCTCCAACCGCCGATCCACCGCGAACCCTGCGCCACCGGCCGCCTTGCGCTGCTTGTACGCACGCGCCTGTTCAAAGAAATCGCTCAGCAGTTTCAGCCGCTCTTCGTATCGCCGTTTGGTCTCCGCAAACGGTCGCCGCCCCGCGCCAAACGTGGGGTTGAACGTCGTCGTCGAAATGGTCGGCATGCGCATCTGCATCGTCACATTGCGCTCAATCGCCATCTCCTCCCATGTCCACCCATCCAGGTGAACCAGCGCCGCCTGGCCGCCAATAATGCCGCCGCCAGGAAAGATCAGCGAAGAGGTAATGCCATTCCCCCGCGTCACCGGGATGTGTTCGCTCGAAGGGTTAATCGCCACAACCGAACGAAGCTGCGGGTTGAAATCGCCCAACTCCGTCACGTCGCCGCTCTCACGAACCGAGCCGATTTCCGACATGCCGATGTTGCTCGCCGAATCGATCAGTCCGGGATAGACATGCATCCCCTTCCCATCGATCACCTTCGCGCCCTTCGGCGCCGCCACCTTCACGCCAAAATCGGCAATCTTCCCGCCCGCCACCACCAACGTGGCATTCGGAATCGCCGCCGCCGTCACCGGGTGGATCGTCACATTCCGCAGAACAAAACTATCATCGGCGGCAAACGCCGCCACCGCCAAAAAGAACAGTCCGAATCTCACTGGGGCCTCCGTCCGCCGGCCGGCCGTGCGGGCGTTGCCGCGGCCTTCTGCTTCTCGGTCAACTGCTTGCGCCGCGCCTCTTTCACCGCGCGGTCGCTCATGTCTTTATCGCGCTCAAAATACATCTCGCCGTCGATAAAAACCTTCTGTACCTTGGCGTAATTCGACAGCGGATGCTTGTCGTAAATCACCAGATCGGCGTCTTTGCCCACTTCAATCGATCCCACGCGATTATCGATCGCCAGCTGCTTCGCCGGGTTAATCGTGATCAGCGCCAACGCCTCGTCATCGGTCAAACCACCATAACGAACCGACTTCGCCGCCTCCTGATTCAAGTGCCGCATCATCTCGGCGTCATCGGAGTTCAACGAAACCAGCACGCCCTTCTTGTGCATCAACGCCGCGTTGTACGGAATCGCGTCGTAGGCTTCCACCTTGTAGCTCCACCA
>CANIFK010000255.1 GCA_947466555.1 Acidobacteriota bacterium
GGCATCTAAGTTAGAAAACTACTCTTCCGACTTCGGCTCGTCCAGCAGCCGCATGCCTTCGAACGACGCGGGCGACAGCAGCCCCGCCTCGGCATACACGAACAGCTTTTTCCGGCTGTCGGTAATGTCCAGGTTCCGCATCGTCAACTGCCCGATGCGATCCTGCGGCGTGAACTCGCCCTTGCCAGATTCCATCGTCAACCGCTCCGGCGCGTAGGTCAGGTTCGGCGACTCGGTATCCAGAATCGAATAATCATTCCCGCGGCGCAGTTCTAACGTCACCGTGCCAGTGGCGGCCTTCGCCACCCAGCGCTGCAACGTCTCGCGCAGCATCATCGATTGCGGATCGAACCAGCGGCCTTCGTACAACAGCCGGCCCAGACGCCGGCCCATGTTGTGATACTGCTCCAGCGTGCCTTCGTTGTGAATGCCCGACAGCAGCCGCTCGTAGCAGATGTAGAACAGCGCCATCGCCGGCGCCTCGTAGATCCCGCGCGACTTGGCTTCAATAATGCGGTTCTCGATCTGGTCGCTCATGCCCAGGCCGTGACGCCCGCCAATGGCGTTGGCTTCCAACACCATCTCCACATCATCGGCGAACGACTTGCCGTTGATCGCCACCGGCCGGCCCTCGTCGAAGGTCACCGACACCGTTTCCGGCTCCACCACACAATCGCTCTTCCAGAACGGCACGCCCATGATGGGTTCGACGATCTTGATCCCGTTCTTCAGGAACTCCAGATCCTTGGCTTCGTGCGTCGCGCCCCAGATATTGGAATCGGTGGAATAGGCCTTTTCCTTGGACATTTTGTAGCCCAGGCCAGCCTTCTCCAACAGCTCCGACATCTCCTTGCGCCCGCCCAGTTCGTTGATGAAATCCTGGTCGAGCCACGGCTTGTAGATCTCTAGCGACGGATTCACCATCAGCCCGTAGCGGTAGAAGCGCTCAATGTCGTTGCCCTTGTAGGTCGACCCGTCACCCCAGATGTTGACGCCGTCTTCCTTCATCGCACTCACCAGCATGGTGCCCGTCACCGCGCGCCCGATCGGCGTCGTGTTGAAGTACGCCACGCCGGCCGTCGTGATGTGGAACGCGCCGCACTGCAGCGCCGCGATGCCTTCGCGCACCAGTTGCGAACGGCAGTCGATCAGCCGCGCCACCTCGGCGCCATAGCCCAGCGCCTTGCGCGGAATCTCGTCGTAGTCGGCTTCGTCGGGCTGCCCCAGGTTCGCCGTATAGCAGTACGGAATGGCGCCCTTTTGCCGCATCCAGTAAATGGCCGCGCTCGTGTCCAGGCCGCCGGAAAACGCAATACCGACGTTCTTGCCGGTAGGAAGTGATTGCAGAATGCTACCCATCGTGATGTACCTACTAGGGTACCGGATTGCGGCGGAAGATGCCTACCATATAGTAATTCCGCGCCTGGATCTCCACCCGGTAGCCGCGGTTCACCATCTCGCGCACCTCGAACGGCGGCAACTCCCCCATCTTCACAAACACGACCACCGGCGCCCCCGCCAGCTCCCCATCCAGAATCCCTTTGATGTGATATTCCACATCGGCATCCATTCGGATCGGCAGACCGTAAACCCGGTTCGGGATCGGATAGGCCACAAGTTCGTTGAAGGCGTAGGATCCCTCCAGCCCCTTCCGCCACGGCAAGATATTCGATTCCGTAAGCAGACTGTGGAAGAACACAGGCGGCGGCCTCTCCGGTGTAATGCTTCGCACAATCTCAACCATCGGCAGCGCCTCCAACTTCGTCGGCTGACTGCCCATCCACCAGCCCACCGGCCCGCCCAGCGCCAACGCCACCAGCATCGCGCCACCTGCCACCACGCGTGCTGAAAAAAGCCCCACCGCCAACGCCGCCAGCAACAGCGCCAGCGCCACCGTGGACGATCCCAGATACCGCGTCACAAACAGCCGCACCGTCTCCCCCTGCGACACCAGGAACAACGCCACCGGCGCCATCGCCCACCATCCGGCCCAAAGTCCCAGCACCCGCATCTCCAGCCACTTCCCGTCCCGCCCCCGGAAAAACACCGCCCCAACGCAAATCAGCCCCACCGCCACCCCGGCCAGCGGCATTGGCGTCATCGCCGTCACCAGGTCAAACAGGTCCGGCCGCGCCTCGTACGACAGCTCCTTCACCTGCGCCGCCGTCCGCAAGAACTGCGCCGCCAAGGGCATAACCAACACGGCCGCCCCGGCCAGCGCCGCCACCACCTGCCCCCACCTTTCACGCCGGCCCTCTCCGAAAAACACCCACGCCAGATACAGCAGTTGCGCGCCCAGCGCCGCGACATACAAATAGTGAAAGTAACATACCAGCGCCACGGCCACCCCATACGAAGCCGCCCAGCGCCAACTCCGCCGCTCCACCCATTCATACAGCAGCCAGTAAGAACCCGCTACCGCCGCTCCGGCCAGTCCGTACGGCCGGGCCTGCAGAAAAACCTCCAGCGTCATCGGATGAAACAGCGCCAACACAAACGCGCACAGCCCACCGGCGGGTCCCAGCACGCGTGACGCCAACCGCGCCGTGAAATACAACATCAACCCGATACCGGCCACGCTCGGCATCCGCAGCAGACACTCCATCCACGGCCCATCCGGCACCCAGAACCACGAGGCCACGGCAGCATACAGCATGGATTGCCCGCTAAACCCCGCCGCCCTCTCAATTCCCTCGTAAAACCCCTTCTGCGCCATCCAATAACTGCCGGCCTCGTCCACCCAAAGGCTCCGCAGCAGCCGCGGCCAATACGCCGGGACTGCCAGCAGAAGCACCAACCAGTATCGAGCTGTCAGAGTGCCTCCTCAGTGCCGCGCGCTTCCCGCAGGGCCAGTTCCCTGGTCAACAACGTCACCTTCCGCTCCACCCTCCGGACCCTGGCGTATAGCAACAAAAATGCAAAACCACCCGCCACGATCCCCAGATACAACAACAAGTCCGTCCCGCGCCCGACTCCCAGTACCCGCGCCACCTCGGTCGTCACGTCCGGGAATGAAACCAGAAACACACCCAGCACCAACAGTCCCATTAGCGCCAACCGGTAGACGAGCCGCGTCCCCACCAGTGCCGATGCCAACGCGCCGAGCCCGATCACTCCGGCGATGAGAAGGAACTGGATCTTAGTCAAGGAATCAACCTCCGCAAAACCAGGTCGATGAGGATATTCAGCCCATTACTCAGCCGTTGCCCTTTTGACCGCGAGTAGTCGGAGTAGCGCACCAATACCGGTACCTCACAATATCGCACGCCCGCGCGGCGGATCTCGTCCAGAATCTCCGTCGCGTGGCCGAATCCGTCTTCGGTGAGACGCACCCGCTGCGCCGCCGCACGCGTAAACCCTCGCAACCCGTTGTGGGTATCGGTCAGCCAGAGCCCGGAGAACAGCCAGGAAACCGCGATTCCTCCACGCAACGCCACCCGTTTGGCCCGCGGCACCGCGCGCGTATGCACAGGGTCCAGAAAGCGGGAGCCTAACACCACGTCCACCGTGCCGCTTCGCAGTAGCGTCAGAATCTCCCGTAGTGCCGTCGCGTCGTGCTGCCCGTCGGCGTCGAAGTGGATCACAAACTCCGCCCCTGCCCGTAGCGCGTAGTCGATGCCCGTTTGTAGCGCGGCTCCTTGTCCAAGGTTGACCCGGTGCCGCAATAGATGCACGGGCAGATCCCCGCAGATCTCCGCCGCCGGCCGTTCCGATCCATCATCCACAACGACAACCTGCACGCCCTCCGCCAATAGCCCCAGCACAGTCTCGCGCACCACCGCGCCCTCGTTGAAACAAGGCACCACCGCGAACGCGCCTCTCTGGGACAGGGATTCCGCCATAGCTTTATTTAAGTCTTTAGGCGCAAACACAACATCAAACAGTCCATTACATTGTGAATACCACTTCCGACGGTCGCCGCGTCGCCATCGCTGGAGTCACCGGCTACATCGGCGGTCGTCTAGCCCCCCAACTCCTCGCCGATGGCTACACCGTCCGCTGCCTCGTCCGCTCCGCCGCCAAACTCGCCGGTCGCGATTGGTCGGACAACCCCAACGTCGAAATCGTTGAATCCCCGCTGAACAACCCCGCGGCGCTCGAAAACTGCCAGGTCGCCTTCTACCTGGTCCATTCCATGACCTCAGCCGCCGCGCGCTATGCCGATGAGGACCGCACGCTCGCCCTCGGGTTCGCCCAAGCCGCCAAGACCGCCGGCGTCCAGCGCATCATCTACCTCGGCGGCCTCGGGGAAACCGGCCCCAATCTCTCCGAACACCTCGCCTCTCGCCGCGAAGTGGAATCGGCGCTGGCCTCCACCGGCATTCCCGTCACGGTCTTCCGCGCCGCCATGATCATCGGTTCCGGCTCGGCGTCGTTCGAAATCCTCCGCTACCTGGTCGAACGCCTCCCCATCATGGTCACGCCCAAATGGGTCTCCACCAAGTGCCAGCCCATCGCCGTGCGCAACGTCATCGGCTATCTCGCCGGCGCGCTGGCCAACCCCACCACCACCGGGCATACCTACGACATCGGCGGCCCCGAAGTCCTCACCTACCGCCAGATCATGACCATCATGGCCGCCGAACTCAAACTGCGCCCCCGCGTCATCATCCCCCTCCCCTTCTTCACGCCCAAGCTGAGCTCCTACTGGATCCACCTCGTCACCCCGCTCTCGAACGACATCGGCAAACCCCTCGCCGAAGGCCTCAAAAATCCCGTTGTCTGCCGCGAAAACTCGATCCGCCCCCTCATCCCCCAGAATCTCCTCAATGTCCAGCAGGCCATCGCCGCCGCCCTGGTCAAAATCGCCCAACACGGCGTAGTTACCAACTGGGCCATGGCCGGCCCCATCCCCGGCGATCCCGATTGGGCCGGCGGCACCGTCTTCCGCGACTCCCGCACCATCACCGTCAACGCCCCGGCCTCGTCGGCCTTCCGCGCCGTCTGCCGCGTGGGCGGCGGCCACGGCTGGTACGCGGCCGATTGGCTTTGGAAGGTCCGCGGCTGGCTCGACCGGCTCGTCGGCGGCCCCGGCCTCCGCCGCGGCCGTCGAGACCCCGAACGCGTGGGCTACGGCGAAGCGCTCGACTTCTGGCGCGTCACCGGCATCACCCGGGACCGCCGCCTGGCCCTCCGCGCCGAAATGAAACTCCCCGGCGAAGCGCAATTGGAATTCGAAATCACCCCCATCGACGATACCCACTGCACTCTCCGCCAAACGGCCCTATTCCAACCCCGCGGCCTGCTCGGCCTGGCGTATTGGTACTCGGTCGTCCCGCTCCATCACGTCGTCTTCCGCGGCATGCTCAACGGCATCCAGCGCGAAGCCGAAAAAGAGATTCCCTAACAGCGATGCCTTTCCACAACTCCACCATCGCCATCATCGGCGCTTCCGGCGCCATCGGATCCGCCCTCGCCCGCCGCCTGAAAGCGCAAAGCGCGAACCTCATTCTCATCTCGCGCACCCCCGAAAAACTCGCCGCGCTCAGCGCCGAACTCGCCTCCCCCGCTACGACGCTCGACCAGCTCAACACCCCCATCACCGGCATCGTCAACTGCGCCGGCTCTATCCTCCTCAAACCCGCCCACCTCACCTCCGACGACGAGTGGAACCACACCATCGAAACCAACCTCACCACCGCCTTCCACACCGTCCGCATCGGCGCCAAAGCCATGATGGCCACCGGCGGCTCCATCGTCCTGTGTTCCACCGCCGCCGCCCGCGCCGGCTTCGCCAACCACGAAGCCATCGCCGCAGCCAAGGCTGGCGTCATCGGCCTCACCCTCTCCGCCGCCGCCACCTACGCCCCCCGCAACATCCGCGTCAACTGCGTCGCCCCCGGCCTGGTCGATACTCCGCTCGCCGCCCGCATCACCTCGAACCCCGCCGCCCTCCAGGCCTCCACCGCCATGCACGCCCTCGGCCGCATCGGCCGCCCGGAAGACGTCGCCTCCGCCATCGCCTGGTTCCTCAACCCCGAAAACAGCTGGGTCACCGGCCAGATCCTCGGCGTCGATGGCGGCCTCGCCACCCTCAAATCGCGATAGCCTAGGGGCATGCGGCCCCGCCTGCTCCTCCTCCTCGCCGCAGCCCTCCACTCCCAGATCTCCGTCACCACCACGCTCGTCCAAGTGGACGCCGTCGTCACCGCCCGCGACGGACGCCCGGTCACCGATCTCACACGCGACGACTTCGAAATTCTCGAAGACGGCAAGCCCCGCGACATCCGTTCCTTCTCATTCGTCCAGATCACCCCCACCCAGCCAACCCAACCAACAAATACACCGACAACCCGTACCGCCCCCGCCGTCCCCACCCTCCAACGACAGGACGTCCACCGCACCATCGCCATCGTCGTCGACGACCTGAAAATGTCCGTCCAAAGCCTCCACTACACCCGCGAGGCCCTATACAAATTCATCGCCAAACAGATCGCCCCCGGTGATCTTGTCGCCATCCAAACCACCTCCGGCGTCACCAACGCCTTCGGCCAGTTCACCACCGATACCAAACAAATGCGCGCAGCCGTCGACCGCCTCCGCGCCACCCTCACCGGCGGCGGCCCGGCCGATTCCGTCAAAGCCATCGGCGGCGCCGAAGGCGACGACCTGCTGGCCCAGGCCATGACCCGCCGCCGCTTCGCCGTCGGCACCCTCGGCGCCGTCCGCCACATCGCCGAAGGCATGCGCCACATGCCCGGCCGCAAATCCGTCGTACTGTTTTCCGAAGGCATGCGCATGAATCGCGACATGGTCCGCGAGGAACCGCCTGTCGACGTCAACGAGGTCCGGCGCGTTTCCGACTCGGCCAACCGCGCCTCCGTCGTCATCTACGCCGTCGACCCGCGCGGCGTCGTCTACCCCGGCCTCCAGGCCAAGGACGATGTCTCCAACCTCGAACAGGACGAGGTCCGCGACCAGGTCCACGAGCGTCTGGAAACCCTCCGCGGCACCCAGTCCACGCTCCGCTTCCTCGCCGCCGAAACCGGAGGCCTCGCCCAGCTCAACTCCAACGACATGAACGACTCGCTCACCCATGTCCTGGCCGATCAATCCGGCTACTACCTCCTCGGCTTCCAACCCGGTGAGGATGCCGCCCAGCGCCTCCAACGCGAAGGCAAATACCACCGCCTCCAGGTCCGCGTAAAGCGCCCCGGCCTCACCGTCCGCCACCGCAAAGGCTTCCTCGGCGAAGCCGCTCCCCCCCCCCCCCCCCCCCCCCCCCACCCCCGCCCCCCCCCCCCCCCCCCCCCCCCCCTCCCCCCCCCCCCCCCC
>CANIFK010000256.1 GCA_947466555.1 Acidobacteriota bacterium
ACCGGCAACTGGGGCGACGAAAAAGGGGGCTTCTACGTCTCCGGCGGCTACTCCATCGTCACCGGCAAAAACGTCCAGACCAACCGCGCCTTCAACGGCAACGGCGGCAACTACTGGCGCGTGCTGCACAACGCCTCCGGCGCCCTCACCGTCGGCCTGAACCTCACCGGCATGGCATATGAAAAGAACCTGCGCTACTACACCGCCGGCCAGGGCGGCTACTTCAGCCCGCAGCGCTTCTACATGTTCAACGTCCCGCTCACGTGGCGCGGCACCTACGGCCCCCGCTTCCGCTATGTGGTCAGCGGCGGTCTCGGCACGCAGCACTTCCGCGAGGATCGCTCGCCCTACTTCCCCACCATGGCGGCGCTGCAAAACGCCGTCGCCCTCTACTACCCCGGCCAGTCGCAGACCGGCGCGTCGTACTCGGTCGATTTCCGAGGCATCTACCAGCTCTCCGAGCAGTGGTTCCTCGAAAGCTACTTCAACCTGAACAACGCCCGCAACTTCACCGCCCAATCGGCCGGCTTCACCCTGAAGTACGGCTTCCGTCCGCGGCCCATCGGCACCGACCCTGGTCCTGCGGCGGTCCCCGATTGGAAGGGCGCGCAGCCGTTCCTGCCGTAGGAGGAGCCCCCATGCGAAGTCTCCTCTTGTTGGCTCTGGCCTGCGGCGCCGCCCACGCCCAATCGCCTCTCACCTGCACACGCCTGGAATCCTCCGGCGTCGTCCGGGCCGAGGGCCTCGCCGAACTGCTGCCCGATATCGTCGTCGAATGCCGCGGCGGGCAACCCGGCGCGGTCGCCTCCTACTCCGTCCTGCTCACCGTCCAGGGCACCTGGGCCACACGCCCGGCCTTCACGCCCCCGGCCATCCCCGGCTCAACAACGCCCCCCGCGCCCACGCCTATCTGGAACGAAGCGCTCCTGGTCATCGACGATCCCGCGCCCACCGCGCAATCGCTCTGCCTCCCGGTCACGAGCTTCACCAGCTGCGCCCCCGCGGCCACCGCGAACATCTTCCCCGCCCGGCGGCTGGAGAACAATCTCGTCAGCTTCACCGACGTGCCCTTCCCCGCCCCCGGCGACACGCGCACGCGCCGCCTCCGCATCACCAACCTCCGCGTCAACGCCCCACTGTCAGCCGCCAAGGGCGGCGCCATCTCGACAACCGTCCAACTGCTCGACCCGCGCGGCGCCCTCATCCCCCTCACCGGCCGCGACGCCATCTCGGCCACCGCCCAGCCTTCATACAAACTCGAACTCCTCGACGCGCGCGGCAACCCGGCCAGTGCCCTCACCCCGGCGCTCCTCGCCTCGCCCTCCATCGTCCCGCTCAACGCCCCCGCTGATGCCGTGTCCTTCTTCGCCGCCTTTGAAGAGGAGCAGCCGGCCGCCTTCCGCCGCCGCAACATCGCCACCACGCCCGCCTTCCCCGGCGGCGTCCAAAGCCAGAATCTCCCCGGCCTCACCTACAACACCGAGACCGGCTTCTTCGACACGCGCATCCCGCTCGCAAGCGCCCTCAGCCTCGCCGGCGCCGCCGATTCCGGCACCCGCCTCCGTCTCACCATCGAAAATCTGCCCAAGAACATCCTCGTCTGGGTCTCCATCCGCGACGTCGCCACCGGCACCCGCAACTTCGACAAGGATTCACCCAAAGCCCTGCTCACCTACGCGAACCCCAATGGCGACGGACCCTTCAGCCCCGTCTCCCCCTACCTGCCCGGCTGGGCGCAGCTCTACTCCGATAACGGCAAAGCGCAAGCTGTCTGGGAGATCGTCTCGGCCGACCCGTCCACGCTCGACCGCATCGCCTTCCAAATCGCCCTCACCTCCCAAGGCTCGGCCGGCACCGGTGCCGCCACCCTCCGCGGTAGCATCGCCCCGTTCCTCGAAGCCACCACAACAACCGCCACCCTCAACCACATCCCCCGCTTCCAGATCCCGGCGCGCCCCATCGCCGCCTTCACGCTGACCAACTCGCTCCAAACCGCCCCGGCGTCCTTCACCTCCGCCGCCAGCTTCACCGGCGTCTCGGTTGCCCCCGGCTCCTTCGCCGCTGGCTTCGCAACAAGTCTCGCCGCCTCCACCGTGGCTTCCGCCTACCCCTGGCCCACCACGCTCAACGGCATCCAGGTCCAGTTGATCGACGCTACCGGCACCGCCCGCCTCGCCCCGCTCCTCGTCGTCGCCCCCGGCCAGGTCAACTTCCTGCTGCCCGAAACCATCGCCGCTGGCCCCGTCCTCATCAACCTCCTCCGCCAGGGCCTCGCCGTCGCCAGCGGCCTATCGAACGTCCAAGCCACCACCCCCGGCCTCTTCTCCGCCGATGGCACCGGCCGCGGCCTCGCCGCCGGCACCGCCCTCCGCCTCACCGCGAGCGACGCCAACCCGGCCACCCCGCTCACCGCCGCCATCCCCATGGCCGACGGCGACCCCGTCTATCTCTCCCTCTACGGCACCGGCATCCGCAAACGCAAGGACCTGGCCGGGGTCACCGCCACCATCGGCGGCCTCCCCGTCCCTGTCCTCTACGCCGGCCCGCAATCGGACCTCCCCGGCCTCGACCAGATCAACCTCGGCCCACTCCCCGCCGCCCTCAAAGGCCGCGGCGAAGTCCCCATTGTGGTGCTCATCGACGGCGTCGAAGCCAACACCGTCCGCATTACCGTCGAATAGGGACCAACAGCTCGCGAGACGCCCACCAAGGTCCCACCATACCCCGCACAATGCCAAAATAGAGGACCAGCATGCGCCGCGTCCTCCTCACCCTAGCCGCCCTCCCGCTCCTCGCCCAAACGCCCCCCCACGTCCCCCGCGCCAAAGAAATCGTCTACCCCGCTCCCACCGAAGTCGACACCTCGACCGGCCTCCGCGCCCACATCGAACGCTACCAAACCGACCGCGCCGCCCTCTCCCGCTACTACCCCAGCGACGAATCCCCCCAACGCCTCAAAGCCCTCCGCACCTTCAACAACGCCTGGCTCCAAACCCTAGCCAAACTAAACTTCCCAGCCCAATCCCACGACGCCCAAGTCGACCACATCCTCCTCAATAACCTCATCCGCCTCGACCTCCGCCGCCTCCAGCAAACCGAGGACCGCCTCAACGAAGTCCTCCCCCTCCTACCCTTCGCCCCCGCCATCTACGAACTCCAGGACAACCGCGTCCGCGTCGAGCCCCCCGACTCCCCCAAAATCGCCGCCACCCTCTTCCGCCTCGAAAAGGAAATCGCCGGCCTCCGCAAAGAAATCCCCTCCCGCAAAGGCACCACCAAACCCGCCACCGCCAATCGCGCCGCCCGCCTCACGCGCGACCTCCAGCAAACCCTCAAAGACTGGAATACCTTCTACAACGGATACGATCCCAACTTCTCCTGGTGGACCGCCGACCCCTTCGCCAAGCTCAACAAAGCCCTCGACGCCTACGCCGATGACCTCCGCGAAAAACTCGCCGGCGTCCCCAAAGAAGACAAGGACACCATCGTCGGCGACCCCATCGGCGACGCCGCCCTCCGCGACGAACTGAAGTACGAAATCGTCCCCTACACCCCCGAAGACCTTGTCAAAATCGCCGAAAAAGAGTTCGCCTGGTGCGACAAGGAGATGCTGAAAGCCAGCCGCGAATTGGGCTTCGGCGACGACTGGAAGAAGGCGCTCGAACACGTCAAGACCCTCTACGTGCCGCCCGGCCAGCAACCCACCCTCATCCGCGATCAGGTCTTCGAAGCCATCAACTTACTCGAACAACGCGACCTCGTCACCATTCCCCAATACACCAAGGACATCTGGCGCATGCGCATGATGACCCCGGCCGAACAGCGCGTCAACCCCTTCTTCCTCGGCGGCGAACAGATCATCGTCAGCTTCCCCACCGCCGACATGACGCATGAGGCCAAAATGATGAGCATGCGCGGCAACAACATCCACTTCTCCCGCGCCACCGTGCATCATGAAGTCATCCCCGGCCACCACCTGCAGATGTACATGACGCAGCGCTTCCGCCCCTACCGCCGCGCCTTCTACACTCCGTTCTGGATCGAAGGCTGGGCCCTCTACTGGGAAATGCGCCTATGGGATTTAAACTTCCCGCAAACCCCGGAAAACCGAATCGGGATGTTGTTCTGGCGCATGCACCGCTGCGCCCGCATCCTATTCAGCCTCAACTTCCACCTCGAAAAGTGGACCGCCAAACAGTGCGTCGATTTCCTGGTCGACCGCGTCGGCCACGAACGCGAAAACGCCGCCGCCGAAGTCCGTCGCTCCTTTGAAAGCAACTACTCTCCCCTCTATCAGGCAGCCTACATGCTCGGCGGCCTCCAGTTCCGCGCCCTCCACGCCGAACTGGTCACGACCGGTAAAATGACGGAAAAGCAGTTCCACGATGCCATCCTTCACAACGGATCCATCCCCGTCGAACTGGTTCGCGCGACACTGATAAAGCAGCCCCTGCAACCCGGCTTCACCTCAACCTGGAAATTCTACGGACCACTATGACCAAACCCAACTGGCACGGCGTCTACCCCGCCGCCACCACCCACTTCCACGCCGACTACTCCCTCAACCTCCCGGCCTTCCAAACCCATCTCGATCAGATGATCAAGGCCGGCGTCCACGGCATGGTGGTACTCGGTTCGGTTGGTGAAAACACCGCCCACGACTACGACGAAAAGATGACCGTCCTCGCCGCCGCCAAGGAAGCCATCGCCGGCCGCGTCCCGGTCCTCTCCGGCGTCGCCGAATTCACCACCGCCACCGCCTGCCGCTACGCCAAGGACTGCGAAAAGCTTGGCATCGATGGCCTCATGGTCCTCCCCGCCATGGTCTACAAATCGGATCCCCGCGAAACGCTGGCCCACTTCCGCAGCGTCGCCCGCGCCAGCGGCCTCCCGGTGATGATCTACAACAATCCGCCGGCCTACTCGACGGATGTCACTCCCGAGATGTTCGTTGAACTCGCCGACGAACCCACCATCGTCTCCATCAAGGAATCCTCCGGCGACACCCGCCGCATCACGGACTTGATCAACCTCACCGGCGACCGCTACATCCTATTCAGCGGCGTCGACGATCTCGTCCTCGAATCCGCCCTCCTCGGCGCCGTCGGCTGGATCAGCGGCCTCGTCAACGCCTTCCCCGCCGAGAACCGCGCCCTCTGGGACTTGATCCTCGCGCAGAAGTGGACCGAAGCCCTCGAACTCTACCGCTGGTACACTCCGCTGCTCCACTTGGACGTCCACGTCAAGCTGGTCCAGTACATTAAGCTCGCCGCCCAGGAAACCGGCCTCTGCAGCGAAACCACCCGCCCGCCGCGCCTGGCCCTCGAAGGCGCCGAACGCGAAAAGGTCTTGGGCATCATCCGCAAAGCCATCGCCAACCGCCCGAAACTATGACCTCGATCGAATACGTCGACTCCCACACCGGTGGCGAGCCCACCCGCACCATCATCGCCGGAGGCCCAAACCTGGGCCCCGGCACGCTCGCCCAAAAGCTGGAAGTCTTCCGACGCGACTTCGACCACATCCGCTCGGCCACCGTCAATGAACCCCGGGGCTCCGACGTCATGGTCGGCGCCCTGCTCGTCGAACCCAACGGCGTCATCTTCTTCAACAACGTCGGCTACCTCGGCATGTGCGGCCATGGCGCCATCGGCGTCATCGCCACGCTAGCCTACCTCGGCCGCATCCAACCGGGCGATCACGTCCTCGAAACCCCGGTCGGCCCCGTCACCGCCACGCTCCATGAAGATGGCAGCGTCAGCATCGCCAACGTCCCCAGCTACCGCGAAACCAAAGCGCTCACCGTCGAAGTCGATGGCCTCGGCAAAATCACCGGCGATGTCGCATGGGGCGGCAACTGGTTCTACATCGTCCACGACTTCGCCCACCCCATCGAACTGAGCGAAGTCGAACCCCTCACCGACGCCGCCTGGCGCATCCGCCAGGCCGTCAACAAAGTTGCCCCGCAAGTCGATCACATCGAACTCTGCCGCGGCAATCGCAACTTCGTCCTCTGCCCCGGCAAGGCCTACGACCGCTCCCCCTGCGGCACCGGCACCAGCGCCAAACTTGCCTGCCTCGCCGCCGACAAAAAGCTGGCGGAAGGCGAAATCTGGCATCAGGAAAGCATCGTCGGCTCCGTCTTCGAAGGCACCTACCAACCAGACGGCGACCGCATCCGCCCTACCATCAAGGGCCGCGCCTGGGTCAACGCCCACGGCCGCCTCCTGCTCGACCCGTCCGACCCCTTCATCCACGGGATCGCATAATGACCGACGTCGTCATCGTCGGCGCTGGCATCGTCGGCGCGGCCTGCGCCTACGAACTCGCCCAAGCCGGCGCCACCGTCGAACTCCTCGACCCCAACATCCCCGGCAGCGGCGCCACCGCCGCCGGCATGGGCCACCTCGTCGATCTCGATGACGATCTCTCCCGCTACTCCGTTAGCCTCTGGCACGCCCTCGCCCCGCAACTCCCCAAACAGGCCGAATTCTGGAACTGCGGCACCCTCTGGATCGCCGCCAACGACGCCGAGATGGAGGAGGCCCGCCGCAAACCCGGTGTCGAACTCCTCGACGCGAAGCAGCTCTACGAAGCCGAACCCCACCTCCGCCCCGGCCTCGCCGGCGGCGCTGTGGCCAAAGGGGACGCCGTCGTCTACGCCCCCGTCGCCACCCGCTGGCTGCTGGAACAAGCGAAGGCAAAGGTAACCCGCCGCGCCGTCACCAGCCTCGATGAAATCCAAGCCGGCGCGGTCATCTGCGCCACCGGCGCCATGACCGCCAAGCTCCTCCCCGGCCTCCCCATCCGGCCCCGCAAAGGCCACCTCGCCATCACCGACCGCTACCCCGGCCTGGTCCGCCACCAACTGGTCGAACTCGGCTACATGACCAGCGCGCAGGGCGAATCCAACGAATCGGTCGCCTTCAACGTCCAGCCCCGCCCCACCGGCCAACTGCTGATCGGCTCCTCCCGCCAGTACAACGTCGAAACCACGGAAATAGACCCGCCCATCCTCGACCGCATGTTGACCCGCGCCTTCGAACTCCTCCCCATCCTCAGCGACTGCAACGTCATCCGCACATGGACCGGCTTCCGCGCCTCCACGCCCGACAAGCTCCCGCTCATCGGTCACCTAAGGGGCAATCTCTATCTAGCCACCGGCCACGAAGGCCTCGGCGTAACCACGTCATTAGGAACCGCAAAAATCCTAGCCGCCGAAATTCTCCGTCGCCCCTCCCCGCTCTCCGCCGCCCCCTACCGCCCGGAGC
>CANIFK010000257.1 GCA_947466555.1 Acidobacteriota bacterium
GCTATCGACGATTTGACGGTGACACCGGTGCCTGTTATGCGGAGTGTTCTGTAGTCCGGGTAAAGATGGAGGGTCAGGCGTGTCGCTGTTGCGGCGGTGTATGGGAGCTCGATCAGGTATGGTGAGCGGACGCTGGCTGTTTCGAAATCACCGCTGAGGATGTCGGCGGGAAGAGTTCCGACTTCTCCTGTGAGGGTGGCTCCGGAAATGTCGATGAGTACGTCCTGGATGTAGGACCAGCCGTCATCGATCCCGGGATCTCCGTTGCTCATGTGAACACAGGCGGGGCGTAGCGCGATTTCGACGGTTCCGTTAAAGGCAGGAGCCGCCGTTGGGGAGGCGGACGCGGAGGAAGTTAGTCCGCTTATTCATGGGCAGGGCGAGTTGACGACGGATCATGTCCGTCAGCTCCTGTTCACTCGCCTGGCGCATGGCCTCCCTCTTACTCTTGATGCTATCAACCAAGGCCGCTACCAGTATGGTCTGGCCGCCGATGTCGAGCGGAATCGCTTTACTGCGCAGGCTGTTGAAGGAACGGCGTCGTGGAGGGCGGCGCCGGCGTTGGCGATTTCGGCGAGAGTTGTCGCGGCGTCTATGTTTCGACTTTACTTCAATGGGCCGGATGCGGGCGTGGGTCGCGTCTGGGGACACCCGGCCGGCGGCCCGCGGGTGTCCCCGTGGGATGGTTGCTGCGAACGGGGTTAGTGGCAGCCGAGGCAGGTGAAGGTTTTGCCGTGGCAGTTGGCGCAGCCGGTGCGGTCCAGGGTCGCCTTCTTGCGGTTGTGGTCGTCGAGGAAGTTGGCGACGTGGGTGGCTGGCTTTAGCGCGGGCACGTTATCGTGGCACTTTTCGCAGGAGAACGGCGGGTCGATTTTGTTGTGGCAGAGCAGGCAGTCGGCCATGTGGGGGAAGACGCTGGCGGTTTTGACGTCTTGTGATTGCTCGATGCCGTGGTGGCAGCCGGCGCAGTTGTTTGCCGTCTCCAGATGTTGCGGGGACTTGGTGTCGAGGTATTTGTTGGCGGTGATGGCGGCCCGGATCATGGGCGCGAGGTTGCCCATTTTGGTGTGCAGCTGGTGGTTGAAGCGGTCTACTTTTCGGGCTGTGGGGGCGTTGGGGGCGCGGCCGTCGGTATGGCAGGATTTGCACGCTTCGGCCGTGGGGAGGTTGTTGTCCTGGGCCTTGGTGCTTTGGCTGATTGTCTGGTGGCAGGTGGTGCACGCCAGTTTCATGGCCAGGTGCTGCTGGTGCGAGAAGGGTTTGTTCTGCGCGGCGGCGGTGAGGGCCAGGGCGAGCGCCAGGGCTAGGCTTTGTAGGAGATGCGCCACACTTTGTTTCCCCCGTCGTCGGTGAGGAGCAGGCTGCCGTCGGGCTGTTGGAGGAGGCAGGTGGGGCGGCCCCAGACTTCACGCTTGTCGGGCGAGAGGAGCCAGCCGGTGAGGAAGTCCTCTTTGGGCCCGGCGATTTTGCCGTCCTTGAAAGGGACGAACGCGACGTTGTAGCCGGTGCGTTTGGAGCGGTTCCAGGAGCCGTGTTGGCAGATGAAGGCGCCGTTGCGGTACTTGGCGGGGAACATTTTGCCGGTGTAGAAGAGATGATCGATCACCGCTACGTGTGCGCCGAGGATCATGTCGGGCTCAATGGTCTTTTTGACCATTTCCGGGTTGGCGCCTTTGTTCATGGGGTCTTCGTTGGGACCGGTGTAGGCGTAGGGCCAGCCGTAGAAGGCGCCCTTTTGGATTTTGGTGAAGTAGTCGGGGACGAGGTCGTCGCCGAGGGTGTCGCGCTCCTGGATGGAGGCCCAGAGGTCGGTGGTGCCGGGGTAGAAGCGCAGGCCGATGGGGTTGCGGGTGCCGGTGGCGATGGTTTCGTGGGCGGAGCCGTCGAGGTTGTAGGCGTGAATGGCGGCACGGCGGGGGTCTTCGCCGGGGGTGGAGTTGGACTCCGAGCCGACGGTGACGTAGAGGCGATTGGCTTTGGGATCGATGAGGAGGGTGCGGGTGTTGTGGCCTTTGCCGAGGCCGGCGTAGGAGATGATCTCGGTGCCTTTGCCGACGGTTTGGGTTTTGGCGTTGTATTCGTATTTCTTGATGGACGTGGGTTCGCCGACGTAGAGGATGCCTTTGTGGAGGGCGAGGCCGTAGGGGCGGTCGAGGTTTTCGATGATTTTCTTTTTCGTCTTGCCGTCTTTGGAGAGGACGAAGACGGCGCCATTGGCGACGGTATCGGACAGGATGATTTCCTGGGAGGGGCCGTGGACCATGAAGCGGGGGCGCTGGAAGTCGCCGGTGGCGAAGTCTTCGATGGTGAAGCCGGCGGGCAGTTTCAGCTGGGCGCCGTCGGGGCGGGGGATGACCTGGGCCCGGTTGGTCACCGAGGGGGTGGCGTAGGGGGCGGGGAGGTCGAACTTCTTTTTCTGGGCGACGGCGAGGCCGGTGGAGGCCAGGGCGGAGAGGGTGAAGAGGCGGCGCTGCATGGTTTTAAGGCTCCGAACTCAACAGTGTATCGGAGTTTTCAGGGAGGGCGCGGCTTGGATGCTGGCGGCGCCAGGAGGCGAGAGCTTCGTGGGCGGCGTGATCGATGTAGTGGAGGCCGCGGAGGTTGAGGTGGACTTCGGCGGCGGCGGGGAGGGCTTCGAGGGCGTCGACGAAACGGGGGAGGTTGATGAAGCTGGCTGAGCCGAAAAACTGGACGTCGAGGCGGTTGTTGGTTGGGTCGTGATTGATTTTGACTTCGAGTTTGGAGATCTCCCAGAGGAGCTTGATGACTGAGAGGGCGATGCCGACGCCGATGCCGGCGAGGAGGCTGGCGCAGACGATGGTTACCGTTGTTAGAAGCGCGATGGCGGCGACGTCCCAGCCGTATTTATTGAGATGACGCAAGGTGGGGAGGTCCAGCAGTTTGATGCCGGTGAAGACGAGGATGGCGGCGAGGCTGGCGGTGGGGACGAGTTGGAGGACGTTGGGGAACGCGACGACCAGGATGAGGAGCCAGACGCTGTGGAAGACGGTGGCCATGCGGGTTTTGGAGCCGGCGTTGACGTTGGCGGCGGAGCGGACGATGACGCCGGTCATGGGCAGGGCGCCGAGGAGGCCGCAGAGGGTGTTGCCGATGCCTTGGGAGAAGAGCTCGCGGTCGTAATTGGTCTTTTGTTGGCCTTTGGCCATTTGGTCGACGGCGGCGGCGGAGAGGAGGGTTTCGGCGCTGGCGATGAAGGCGAGGGCGAGGGACTCCCAGAAGATCTCCATGGAGAAGAGGCCGAGGATGTTCCAGGGGTGGGTGATGGTCATGGAGTCGGCGAGGGAGCCGGGGAGTTTGACGTAGTGGATTTGCCACTGGCCCCATTGAGCGAGCGTTGTGCCGGCGATGACGCCCAAGAGGGCGCCGGGGATGGTTTTGAGGCGGCCTTTGGCGAGGGCGGTCCAGGTGAGCATGACGCCCAAGGTGACGAAGCCGACGATGGCGGCCATGTGGTGATCGTGGTCGAGATCCTGGAAGAGGAGGGAGACCGATTCGGGGATGGCGGCGAAGTTGGCGAGGCCGCTGGGTTTGGGGGTGTGGTCCACCATGACGTGGAACTGGGCGGCGAAGATGAGGGCGCCGATGCCGGCCAGCATGCCGTGGATGACGGCGGGGGAGATGGAGCGGAAGAGCTGGCCGGCCTTGAGGAGGCCGGCGGCGACTTGGATTAACCCGGCGAAGAGGACGATGGGGCCGAGCATGGCGATCCCATGTTCCTGGATGATTTGGAAGACGATGACGGAGAGGCCGGCGGCGGGGCCGCTGACTTGGAGGGGGCACCCGGAGAGGGCCCCGACGAGGAGACCACCGATGATACCGGTGACGAGGCCGGCGGCGGGGGGGACGCCGGAGGCGATGGCGATGCCCATGCAGAGGGGAAGGGCGACAAGGAATACGACGACGGAACCGAGGAGGTCCGCCCCAAGAAATTGGGTCTTCATGTTGGTGATCCTGGGGATGCGTCTAGACGGAGGCGAGGGCCGGTTCGTCGATGGGCATGGTGTCGAGCGGGATGAAGGCGTTGTGGTCCTTCGACCAGGATTGGATTTCGCCGTCTTCGATCTGGTACATCCAGCTGTGGAGTTGGAGACCGCGTTTGACGATGGCGGCGGCGACGGAGGGATGGGTCTTCAGATTGTCCATCTGGGCGAGGACGTTCTGGCGGGCCAGTTCCATGACCTTTTCGGCGTCGGAGTGGCCTTCGCAGATTTCGTCGACGACGGCGCGGGCGCGGGCGCCGTATTGGAGCCAGTTGGAGACGTTGGGGAGTTTGGCGACACGTTCGGGGTGGAGGAGGCCGTGCATGACGCCGCAGTCGGAGTGGCCGCAGACGATGATGTGTTTGACTTCGAGGACGCGGACGGCGTATTCGATCGTCGCCGAGACGCCGCCGTTATGATCGCCGTGGGCGGGGATGATGTTGCCGGCGTTGCGGCAGATGAAGAGTTCGCCGGGGCTGGACTGCATGAGCATGTCGGGGACGATGCGGCTGTCCGAGCAGGTGATGAAAAGGGAGCGGGGCTGTTGGCCGCACGCGAGACGACGGAAATCTTCTTCATGAGAGGGGTACACTTCCGTACGGAATTTTTTGTACCCGGAGACGAGTTTACGCATAGAGACTCCTGGACCCTGTGGTGTTTATGATTGCGGGGAAATGGGGAGCGGGGACTATGCGCGAGCGGGGGGAGGGCGGGGAAGGGACTGCGGGGAGCGTGGGGCCTGCGCCGGGGCTGGGATGGCGCGGGCGGCGAGGAGTTCACCGGCGGTGAAGGCTGGGTTGGCCTTGGGGGCTGGAGTGATTTCGACCGGTAGGGGGCCGAAGGGCTTGCCGGCGTTGACGGAATTGGTTTGGAAGACACAGTGGCCCTGGGCGTGGCCCGGGCAGGCGCGGTGGCGCTGGCTGCGTTGGGAACGGGAACGCTGTTGCTGGCGGGTGAGCCGGTCCGGCGTTTGGATGCTGGCGCCGGTGAGCGCGAACGAAGCGGCGAGCAGGAGCGCGATGGCGCTGAGCCCGAAGTTTCGTAGTTTGCGCGCGAGCGGCAACATCCTCCTCATTATATCGAGTTAGATGAATGCATTATTACTTTTGCATCTATTTCCTGGCGGTGAAGGAGATGGTGTGGTCGAAGGGGGTGAAGCCGGTGAGGAAGAGGCTGGGGCCTTCGAGGCGGGGGCGTGCGCCGCGGACATCAAGATAGGTATGATCGGCGCGGCCGGGGCCGATTTGGATGGTCTCGCCGCCGGCGGAGATTTCGGCCTGGCCTTTGCGGAGGAGCCAGGTGTCTTTGGGCGTGCCGAGCTTTTCGGCGCCGGTGATTTGGACGCCTTCGCGGAGATTGATTTCGATGGCGAGGGGGACTTCGTCGGTGCCATTGGCTTCGATACGGAGGTCGCAGCCGGTGGGGGTTTCGGTGACTGTGGCTTTGTAGTGGAGGTTGCAGACTTCGGTGCGCTGGCGTTCGTGGCGGGTGTTGTCGTATGTATCCGTTGTGACTTTGCGGGTGGGGGTGAAGGGCTGGTAGTAGCCGGCGTCGAGGTCCTGGGTGAGGACGTAGTTGGCGCCTTCCCGGGTTAGGGTTTTGGAGGAGAATTGGCCCTTTCCGAAGAAGGAGCTGGAGAAGCGAACGGCGTTGACGACGACGGCGCCGTGGCGGAAGGTGAAGAAGCGGTCGCGGCTTTTGAGGACGCTGATGCTCTTGGGGCCGCGGCGGATGCGGGCGAGGCCGATGGTGGTGTAATGCCGGTCGTAGTTGTCGGGGAGGGGATAGCTATTGGGGAGATTCGTTAGGAATTGGGGCCAGCGGATGAGATAGGACGCCGAGCCGTAGACGGGTTCGAACTGTCGGGCGAGGTTGGCGAATTGGCCGTTCTGGTCCTTCCAGGCCATGTAGGCGAGGGGGGGCCAGTGGTTGGAGAGGGTGCCGCGCTGGTTGAGATCCTGGCGGCGGGAGATTTCGGTGACGACCTCGCCGTCGGCGTGGAGGAGGTAGAGGGAGGCGTTGAGATTTTTGCGGACGGGTTCGAGGTATTCGGGGCGGTTGAGCCAGTCGGCGATTAGGACGAAGGCGCGGTTGCAGATGCCGTTGTAGCCGATGGTGGAGCGTTCGGTGTACTGGCCGTCGTCATCCTGGTCGATGCCTTCGGCGAGCCATTGTTCGGCGCGGTTGAGGTATTTCTTGTCGTTGTAGAGCTTGTAGAGACCGGCGAGGGCGGAGCTGGCGACCCAGCGGTGGTTGGGGGTGTGGATGCCGCCTTTGACGAGGGCGTTGCCGGCACGTTCGATGGCGGGGAGGAGCCATTTTTCGAGGTCGGGGAAGCCGTATTGGCGGGCGTTCATGAGGGTGACGCTGGCGCCTTGCATGATGAAGGACGTGTCGGGCGGGGAGTTGAAATTGGTGATGGGGAGGTTCCAGTTGCCATCCTTGGTTTGGGTGTTGCCGAAGGCCTGGGCGGCGATTTGCATGCGTTCGGCGACGCGGGCGGAGTTGTGGTGGCGGGACTGGGGGTGGAGGTAGGCGGTGAGGAAGCCGTCGATGAGGCTGATGGGGGTGCCGCCGTAGAAGAGGCCGTCTTCGCCGGGGAAGGCGCCGAAGTGTTTGTGGGATTTGTCGGTGATTTGTTTGGCGATGTAGGAGTCGACGGCTTTGTCGAGGTTATCGATTTTGGATTGGGGGAGGGGTGGGATTTTGGTGGAGGCGGATTGGGCGAGGGCTAGGGATGAGGAGGCGAGGACGGTTCTGCGTGTCATTCTTTCGGTTTCTTAATGCGGGCGTTGTTTCTAGGGTAGCGCGGGTGGGGGTGGATGGCTAGGCGGTGGGGAAGTTCGTGGGTAGGGGGAGCATGCGTTCGTGGAGGATGCGCGAGACGAGGAGTTCGTTTCGTTTGGGGCGGTAGAAGATGATGTGGCGGCCGTGTTCCCACCGGCGGAGGCCGCGTCCGAGGTGGGCGCCTGCGCGGCCCAGCAGTGGGTTCGAGGCGAGCTTTTGGAAGCAGGTCTCGATGTTGTCGACGTAAAGGAGTGACTGTTCTTCGCCCCAGTTATCGAGCGTGTAGATGGCGATGTCGCGAAGGTCGTTTTCCGCAGCTCGCGACAGGCGGATGGTGGGCACGGCTTATTTTGCGGCGGCTCTGGCTTTGATTTCGGCGCGGAGGCGGGCAAAGACGTCGCCTTCAGCGATGCCGCTGCCTTCGCCTTCGGCGATGGCGGCTCGGAGGGCGGCGCGGACGACTTCGCTGGCGTTTTCGTA
>CANIFK010000258.1 GCA_947466555.1 Acidobacteriota bacterium
CGTCTATTTGTTTAGCTTGATTACGGTGTTCTGGTTCTTTGGAAAGGCCTGGTCGTGAGGATTCTGGATTGGGTGGTGATGGTGCTGACGATCGTGACGATTGTCAGCTACGGGCTGTGGCGGGCGCGGGGATCGAACACCACCGATAAGTATCTGCGGGCTGGGAAATCGATGCCGTGGTATGCGATGGCGTTGTCGATCATGGCGACGCAGGCTTCGGCGATTACGTTCATTTCAACGACGGGGCAGGGGTATGTGGACGGCATGCGGTTTGTGCAGTTCTACTTTGGGTTGCCGCTGGCGATGATTGTGGTTTCGATGACGGCGGTTCCGATCTTTCATCGGGCCAATGTGTACACGGCGTATGAGTATTTGGAGAAGCGGTTTGACGCGAAGACGCGGACGTTAGTCAGTATCATTTTTCTGATTCAGCGGGGGCTGGCGGTGGGGCTGGCGCTGGCGGCGCCGGCGATTGTATTGACGGTTTTGCTGGGCTGGCCGGACCAGATTACGACGCTGGTGATGGGCGCGATTGTGATTGGGTACACGGTGTTTGGCGGTGTGCAGGCGGTGACGTGGAGCGATTTTCAGCAGATGCTCATTATGATGGCCGGGTTGGGGACGGCGCTGATCATTGCGATCAATTTACTGCCGGAGAATATTGGGTTGGCCGGGGCGTTGACGGTGGCCGGGGCGGCGGGTAAGTTGAACCCGGTGACGACTAACTTCTCCTGGGTGGACCGGTATAACATCTGGAGCGGATTGTTTGGCGGGATGTTTTTGGCGCTTTCCTACTTTGGGTGTGACCAGAGCCAGGTGCAGCGGTACTTGACGGGGAGTTCGATTTCGCAGAGCCGGTTGAGCTTGTTATTCAACGCGGTGGCGAAGATCCCGATGCAGTTTTTGATTTTGCTGACGGGTTGTATTGTGTTTGCGTTCTTCACATTTATTCAGCCGCCGCTGCTGTTTCATCCGGGCGATATGGCGAGACTGCAGGAGAATGCGGCGTATCCGGCGTTGCAGGCGCGGTTCGACAAAGCGTTTGCGCAGCGGCACGAGGCGGCGGCGAAGCTGGTGCATGGGGAGCCGGTGAAGGCGGAGTTCCAGGCGGCGCACAAGGAGTTAGAGGCGACGCGGAAGGAGGCGGCGAAGATCACGGGCGGGAATGATACGAACTATATCTTTCTCCATTTTGTGACGCATTACTTACCGCCGGGGATTGTCGGGTTAGTCATCGCGGCGATTCTTGGGGCGGCGATGTCGGTGATTTCCGGCGAGGTGAATTCGCTGGCGACGGTGAGCGTGATTGATATTTACAAGCGGCTGTTCCGGCCGCTGGCGGAGGATGGGCACTACCTGTGGGTGTCGCGGGCGGCGACGGCGTTCTGGGGGATATACGCGATTGTGACGGCGCAGCTGGCGAAGAATTTGGGGTCGCTGGTGGAGGCGGTGAATTTGCTGGGCTCCTTCTTCTATGGGGGGATATTGGGTGTTTTTGCGCTGGCGATGTATTTCCCGAGCGTGAGCGCGAATGGCGCGTTTATCGGGGTTCTGGTGGGGGAGGCGGCGATTTTCGCACTGCATTTCACGGGCGCGGCGTCGTTTCTTTGGTACAACGTCGCAGGATGTATTGTGGTGATTGTTACGGGTTTGTTAGTATCTCGGTTGGAGGGGCGGAAGTTACATGGCGACGAATCGGGAGCTGGCGATCCGATGGTTTGAGGAAGTCTGGAACCAGAAGCGGGCGGAGACGATCGCGGAGTTGGCGCATGTGGATGCGGTCTCACACGACCTGGAAGGGCCGGGGGTGACGACGACGGGACTGGATACGTTCCGGGTGTTTCACCAGCAGTTGACTCAAGCGATTCCGGATTTACGGCTTGAAATTTTGGACACGGTGGCGGAGGGGGAGAAGGTCGTTCTGCGGACGCACGCCTACGGGACGCACCAGGGCGGGGAGTTAGGGATTCCGGCAACGGGGAATCCGATCGACTTTGCGGCGGTTGCGATTTTGGAGTTTCGTGACGGGAAGATCTGCGAGGCGTGGAATTTTCTGGACCAGTTGGCGTTCTATCAACAGTTACGCGTATTAAACGTCCGGTAGGCTTACCATGAATGCATGAAGCGCGCGCGCCTGTTATTGGGAATTGCCGGGGGACTGGCTGCTTTGATTTTTGCTTTGCCGTGGTTGGTTTCGGCGGAGCAGTTCCGGCCGGCGATTGAGGGGCGGTTACAGGCGGCGCTGGGGCGGCCGGTGACGTTTGGAGCGTTGTCGTTGCATGTAATTCCGTTGTCGGTGCGGGCGTCGGGGCTGGAGATTCAGGGGCTGGCGAAGGTGGATGTGCTGGACGTGCATGTGCGGTTTTTACCGCTTTTGCAGGGGAATATTGACGTAGCGTCGCTGGTGCTGACGCGGCCGGTGGTGACTTATACGCCGGCGGCGAAGGGGAGCGCGGGCGGGGAGGCTCCGAAGTTAGAGTCCTTGCGCATTGTGGACGGGCGGCTGATTACGGGCGGGACGGAGTACGCCAATATCGACGCTGAGATCCGGATGGACGGGCCGGGGGTGGCGGGGACACTGAGCTGGGAGAATGGCACGTTGCCGGTGCAGTTGGAGTTTGCGGCGGCGCGGGCAGGGGATTTGTGGGACGTGGCGAAGCTGGACGCGAAGATGGGGAAGGTGACGGCGGGATTCACGGGGAAGATTGACGCGGGGGCGAGCACGGTGGACGGGACGTTGAAAATTGCTCCATCGCCCTTGGCGGGGCTGCCGGTGAAGACGGCTTACAAGCCGAGCGGGACGGTGACGGCGGACGTGAAGATTCTCGGGCCGTTCAAGGAGCCGGTGCTGACGGGCGGGGTGCAGATTGCGAATTTGGAAGTAACCGGCGGACAGTTGAGCCAGACGCTGAAGGCGACGGCGCTGCACCTGGATTTGACGCCGGGGCAGATTGCGGCGAAGCCGTTTTCGCTGCAGGTGGGGCCGACGCTGGTGCAGGCGGCGTTTACGTTGAAGGACTACAAAACGATTGACGCGACGGTGTCGACGAAGGACGCGGCGATACGGGATTTATTGGCGATGGCGCAGGTTTCCGATGTGACGGGGACGGGGGTGACGACGTTATCGGTCCGGGCGACGGGGCCGGTGGCGAAGCCGGTGTTGGAGGGAAGCGGGTCGGTGGCGGGGGCGGATTTGAAGCTGGCGGCGTTGACGCCGAATTTGAAGATTGATTCGGCGCTGATTCATTTTGCCGAGGATAGTGCTTCGTTGGAAGAGGCGGTTTTTCATTTGGGGAAATCGAACTTCCGGGGGGCGGTGAAGTTCCATAATTTCGCGCATCCGCAGATTGCGATTTCGTTGCAGGCCGATCAGTTGTCGAACGTGGAGATGGCCAGTTGGGTGCCGGCGGGGAAGAGCGGCGGGGAGGGGAAGCCGCTGGTGATTACGGGCGATTTGGCGGCGGGGAAGGTGTTGTTGAACGACCTGGTTTTGGAGAATGTGAAGACGGGGCTGGTATTGCGGGACAAGGTGTTGACGCTGGAGCCGCTGTCGGCGGGGGTGTATGGGGGGAAGATGACGGGGACGGCGACGGTGAATTTGAAGGCGCAGCCGCCGGTGATTGCGTTGAAGACGCATTTGGACAAGATTGAATCCGAGCAGTTGCTGGCGGCGACGACGGCGTTGCGGAAGGTTGTGAGCGGGCCGGTGACGGCGGACGCGCAGCTGCAGATTGCGCCGAAGCCGGGGGAGGATTTTGCGCGGACGATGGACGGGACGATCCAGTTTCAACTGGCGCAGGGGAAGCTGATTCCGGTGAATTTATTGGGAGAGATGGGGGCGCTGGCGAAGTTTTTGAAGCCGTTGAACGCGGTGAGCGGAACGTCGGTGTTGGGGATGAAGGGTGTTTTTACGATTGCGAAGGGAGTGGTGGCAACGGAGGATTTGCGGGTGGAGCTGGACCGGGCGGCGGCGATGTTTACGGGGGGCTTCAGTTTGGTGGATCAGACGTTGAATTTGCGGATGCTGACGACGTTGAACAAGCAGTTGAGCGAGGAAGTGGGGGGGACGAAGATTGGCGGGTTTTTGAGCGCGGCGGTGGCGGGGCCGAAGGGGGAGCTGATGATGCCGTCGCTGGTGAAGGGGACGTTTGCGAAGCCGGTGTTTTCGCCGGACGCGGTGGCGGTGGGGAAGATGAAGTTGGGATCTCCGGCGAATCTGCAGGAGGGGGTGAAGGGGGTGTTGGACTTGTTTAAGGGGAAGAAGACGGAACCGGCGAAGCCTTAGCGTTTGGCTCCGCCGGCGGGGGCGTTTTCGAAGAGGAATTCGGTGGCTTCGTCGTTCAGGACCCAGAGGGCGTAGAGGCCGACCGCGGTGCCGATGGGGAAGAAGAGCATGTTGACGGCGGCGAGGAACATGCCGCCGGTTTTGGCCCAGGGTTTCCATTGGAGAAGGGCGCGGCCGAGGATGGAGATGGGGACGGCCATGATGAGGCTGTAGACGATGTAGACGACGGCGAGGAGGCGGGCGAGGGGGATGGAGGCGATGTCCTTGCGCTTGTAGAAGGGGTCGTTGGTGAGCAGGATGCCGGAAAAGCCGCCGTTGAGAACCAATGCGGCGATGGCAATTACACCCATTGCGATTCCCATACAGAACAAGAGCCAGCCAACATTACGCACGTGGGTTTCCAACGTATCTCCTTCGTACTATTTGTACCATCAACAAGGCGAAAACCGGCAGATAGACGGCCCAACGCCAGTTAGTAAGACCCTCCCAAATATGTTCCTGTCGCCAGCGGATGAGCACGACGTAGTGAACGGGCGCGAGGGCTCCCCATATTAGCACCGGCCATGGCCAATGAAAGACGGTGAGGGGGAGGATCCAGGTTAGGTACCAGGGGTGGACGTTGGCGGAGACGAGGAGGATTGTCAGGGCGACCGTCCAGTAGGCCTGGCGGGGGGATTTGGCGAAGAGGGCGGCGGCGAGGGAGGAGAGGGCGATGAGGGCGAGGCTGGCGCGTTTGGCGGCGTCGAGAGAGCCGGCGAGGGCGAGGATGGGGCCGAAGAGGATGTCGTTATTGCGCCAGCCGCCGACGAAGCCGCCGGTGTATTTGGCGTTTTCGGAGATGTCTGTCAGCCAGGGGAGCCAGCAGATTGCGAAGACTAGGGGTGTGAGGGCGGCCCAGCGCCAGTTGCCGCGGCGGGCGAGGTAGGGCCAGAGGAGGATGGGCCAATATTTGGTGGCGGCGGCGAGGCCCAGGAGGGTGTAGGCCCAGGGCCATTTGTGGCGTTCGGCGGCATAGAGGGCGGCGAGGGCGAGGGCGACCATGACCGAGTCGTGATGGCCCATGCCCCAGAACTCGACCAGGCCGAGGGGGGACCAGGCCCAGGCGATCCAGCGCCACTTTTCATTGGGCGGGAGCCATTGCCAGAGGAGCCAGCAGAGGAGGAGATCGGCGAGGCAGGCGCCGATTTTCATGACGGGGAGGTGGGTGGCGCCGCCGAGGTTGACGAGGGCGAGTTGGAGAGATTGGAGGAGGGGGCCGTAGACGGGTTTGAAGTCCTTGCCATCGACGCGGGGATTGAGGAGATGGGCGAGGGCTGGTTCGGCTGGGCGGTGATCGTAGGGGTTGAGCCCGGCGGCGGCGACGCGGCCCTCCCATTGGTAGCGGTAGAGATCGTCGGAGAAGAGGGGTTCGATTTGGAAGGCGGTGAGGCGGAAGAGGAGGGCGAACCCCAGAAGAAAAGTAGGGCGAATTCCCCCATCGAGTCTACACACGGAGACGAGCGCGGCGAGATATAATACAGAAGTCACGCAAAATAGAGCGATATCCCTCTGTGGATCGTGAACTCCACCGCTTCTGACCCAAGCAAGGAGCAAAAGGCCGGCTTGCAGACCGAACCCGAACGCGCAGGCTACCTTCTCTCTGGCACTCATGCCCCTACTTTTCGCCCTTCTCGTAGCTGACACATCCGCGCTTGACGACTTCAAACGGACGTTTTTCGACGATACGTTTGCTGGGATCCATAAGCTGGCTCCGTTCGATTATGCGCTGTTGGTGCCCTACTTTGCTATTTTGCTGGTCTTGTCGTTCTACGGAATGCATCGCTATGAGATGATCCGCGGGTACTTCAAGAATCGGAAGAACCTGCTGACGGCGCCGCCGAGCGAGTTTGCCGAGCTGCCGCCGGTGACGGTCCAGCTGCCGCTGTATAACGAGCGGTACGTGGTGGAACGGCTGATTGAGCAGATCGTCAAGATCGATTATCCGAAGCATTTGCTGCAGATTCAGATTCTGGACGATTCGACGGACGAGACGCATCCGTTCACGGAGCGGCTGGTGGCGGAGTACCGGGCGATGGGGCACCCGATTGAGTATCACCATCGGAAGAACCGGCATGGGTACAAGGCCGGGGCGTTGCAGGAAGGGTTGAAGACGGCGACCGGAATCGTGGTTGCGGTGTTCGACGCCGACTTCATGGTGCCGACGGACTTCTTGCGGAAGACGATTCACTACTTTGCGGACCCGAAGGTTGGGGTTGTGCAGACGCGGTGGACGTATTTGAACCAGCACTACAACGCATTGACGGAAGTGCAGACGATTTTGTTGGATGGCCATTTTGTGTTGGAACATGTCGCGCGCGCGGGCGGCGGGTTGTTCTTCAACTTCAACGGGACGGCCGGGATTTTGCGGAAAGAGATGATCGAAGACGCCGGCGGCTGGCAGCACGACACGCTGACGGAAGATTCGGATTTGAGCTACCGGGCGCAGTTGAAGGGTTGGAAGTTTGTGTATTGCCCCGATGTGGAATGCCCGTCGGAGTTGCCGTTCGACATGCACGGGTTCCAGGTGCAGCAGACGCGTTGGAGCAAGGGCCTGACGCAGTGCGCGAAGAAGTTGCTGCCGATGATTTTGAAATCCGAGCAGCCGTGGCGCGTGAAGCTGGAAGCGATTTGCCATCTGACGCCGAACATTTCCTATCCGCTGATGTTGATCATGTCGGCGCTGATGTTGCCGGTGATGATTGTCCGGTTCTACATGGGCTGGATGCAGATGGTGTTTGTGGACCTGCCGTTGATTGCGGCGAGTTTCTGGTCGATCACCGCGTTTTATTTAGTGGCACAGCGGCAAATTCGGCCGGACAACTGGAAGCGTACGATTTGGTACATGCCGGTGCTGATGATGGCCGGCGTGGCGCTGACGTTGAGCAACGCCAAGGCTGTTATGGAAGCGCTGGTGGGTTACGAGACGGCCTTTGCGCGGACGC
>CANIFK010000259.1 GCA_947466555.1 Acidobacteriota bacterium
CGGATTGGTCCCATTGGCCATCTTGATGCCGCCCGCGTAACTGCCATCCGCCAGTCGGATCAGCAAGTCATCAATGACCCTTGCCTCGCGCAGCTTCAAATACAACGTCTGCCCGCTCAGCAAATGGCCCGACCCCGGCATCACATTCACCGTCGTCACCCCGCCCGCCCGCGCCCGTTTAATCGACGCAGCCCGCGGATTCACCGAGTCCAGAACCCGCACGTCCGGCTGAAACGACGACGAGTTATCCGCGCCCTCCGGCTGCCCGATGTGCGAATGAGAATCCACCAGCCCAGGCATGATCACTTTGCCCTTGGCGTCCACCCTCTGCGCATTCGCCGGAATGCGCACGGCGCTGCTGGCCCCAATGGCGACAATCTTCCCATCGGCCACCACCACGGTCCCATCCGGAATCTCGGCCCCGTCCACGGGAATAATCCTCGCGCCCGTAATGGCAACCGGGGCGGACTGTCCCCAAATCAGCAGCGAAAACGCGAAGACAGAAACGGCACGCCAAAGCAGCATACCCGAGTGTAGGCAACCCTACCCGGCTTGTGCAAACGCCTCTTGCAACCACCCCAACAGCTCCCCATCCACCTCCGCCACGCCCGTCAGTTTCACCTTGTGCGAACACATTCCCTTCGGAGGCATCTCTTCCAGCCGCCCCCCGCCAGCCACACCTTTCAAATTCAGCCCCACCTCAAACCGCGTGTTCGTCGCCGGCCCAATCATTGCAAACTGCTTCTTTCGCCGCAGGCTCACATACCCCTTCTTCGGCGCGATCTCAAACGACCCAAACTTCCCAATCTCCGCCAGCAACAAATCGTGAATCGGCCGCAACGCCGCCTTCGCCCCCACATAGATCTCGTCCGGCTCAGCCACCGCCGGCGTGCTCTCCATCGCCTTCACCAGCGCGTTCGCATCGCCATGCCCCAACCCCAGCGACGTCTTGGCGAACTCCCGCATCTCGCCAAACTTCGTCAATCCACTCGCCCGCACCGCGGCGCTCAACTCCGCGATACTCTTCCCCGTCTTCTTCTCGATATTGGCGAGTTGCGTCGCCACCGCTTTTGCCACAGCGTCCATAGATGCCGCCATCATACACCTGCCCAACCCCCGCCAGTATCATATAGACGATGCGCCTCCTCCTCCTCGCCGCCTTGACCCTCCCCATGTACACCCAAACCATCGGCATCGCCATGCTCATGCACGAGTCCAACTCGTTCAACGCCAACCCCACCCAGCGCGCCGATTTCACCGTGGTCGCAGGCAATGCCCCCAACTGGCGCCCCTTCTTCGACGCCCAGAAAAACGAAGTCACCGGCTTCCTCGACGTCGTCACCCGCGACCCCAAAATCAAAATCGTCCAAGGCCTCTACGCCTCCGCCACCCCCAAAGGAGCCGTCGCCAAACCCGCCTACGAATCCCTCGTCAACGAGCTAATCGACTCCCTCAAATCCCAAGGCCCCCTCGACGGCATTCTCCTCGCCCTCCACGGCGCCATGGTCGCCGAGCACTTCCCGCAAGCCGACGAAGAAACCCTCCGCCGCGTCCGCGAAGCCTTCCCCAAAATCCCCATCGTCGTCACCCACGATTTCCACGCCAACATCTCCCCGCAAACCCTCAACTACTGCACCGCGCTCATCGTCTACCAGCAGACGCCCCACATCGACACTCGCGCCCGCGGCCAGCGCGCCGCCAACATCCTCCTCCGCACCCTCAAAGGCGAAATTCACCCCGTCCAGTCCATGGTCAAGCCCCCCATGGTCTTCAACATCCTCTATCACAACACCTTCGCCGGCGTCTTCCACCCCATCACCCAGGACTCCATCCAGCTCGAAAACTCGAACCCCAAAATCCTCTCCGCCTCCGTCCTCGCCGGCTATCAATATGCTGACGTCCCCTTCATGGGCCCCGCCGCCGTCATCGTCGCCGACGGCGATCGCAACCTCGCCGAACGCGAAGCCAAGCGTCTCTCCGACCGCCTCTGGGCCGTCCGCGACGAGCTGAAACTGAATGCCCCCAACGCCGAAAGCGCCGTCAAAAACGCCATGCGTGCCGCTAAATTCCCCGTCGCCCTCATGGACACCGGCGACAACATCGGCGGCGGCTCCGCCGGCGATTCCACGTTCCTCCTCGCCGAACTCCTCAAACAAAAAGCCGACGGCTGGGTCGTCGTCATGTACGATCCCGCCGCCGTCGACGCGGCCCTCAAAGCCGGCATCGGCGGCACCTTCGACATGCCCGTCGGCGGCAAGTCCGACAGCCAGCACGGCCAACCCATCCACGTCAAAGGCCGCGTCCGCTCCTTCGACGATGGCGACTACATCGAAACCGCCGTACGCCACGGCGGCAATACGTTCTACAAGATGGGTCTCACCGCCGTCATCGAAGCCGAAGGCTCCACGCCCACCATGAAGAACTACCTCGTTCTCACCAAAAAGCGTTCCTCCCCCAACTCCATCCACCAGATCGTCCACCTCGGCATCTACCCCGAGCGCCAGAAGATCCTCGTCGCCAAAGGCACCATCGCCCCCCGCGCCGCCTACGAGCCCGTCTCCGCCGAAATCGTCCTCGTCGACACTCCCGGCGCCACCGCCGTCAACCCCGGCCACTTCACCTTCAAACTGGTGCCCAAGGACCTCTTCGGCCTGAAGCCCTAGACACAGCCACCCACGCAGCAACTCCTGGGGACACCCGCGGGCCGAAGGCCGGGTGTCCCCCCTGCGCCGTACTTGCCCGCACCCAGGAAAACACCCCTTTACCCCACCACCCAATAGGTGCATACTGAGGCCAACAGAAGGAGGCGCCCCATGTGGCTCCGCGCCCTCATCTTCGTTGTCCTCATCGGCTTCGCCGCCCTCGTCTACGGAACATTCCGCTGGCGCGCCGGCACCCGGGAACTCCGCGCCCATCTCGAAGCGGCCCGCCAAAAACTGGCCCCCGCCGCGCCAGCCCTCCCCGCTCCCGTCGCCCGCTACCTGGCCCTAGCCCTCCCGCCAAATCAGCCCCCAATCACCGCCGTCACCCTCACCCAAACCGGCACCTTCAACCTCGGCGCCACGACGCCCCACTGGGTCCCCTTCAACTCCACCCAGCGCGTCGTCACCAACCGCCCCGGCTTCGATTGGGACGCCCGCATCCACATGGCCCCCGGCGTCGACGCCTATGTCCACGACGCCTACGTCGAAGGCGTCGGCATCCTCCAGGTCGAAGCCCTCGCCGTCCTCCCCATGGTCGACCTCCGCGACACCCACGACGTCGCCCAGGGTGAACTCCAGCGCTTCCTCGCCGAAGCCGCCTGGTACCCCACCCGCCTCCGCGATCTCCCCTGGCAACCCATCGACGCCAACGCCGCCCAGGCCACCCTCCGCGATGGCGAAACCACCGTCGCCCTGACATTCCATTTCAGCGCCGACGGCCTCATCGATACCGTCCACGCCGCCTCCCGCCCCCGCGTCGTCGACGGCGTCTCCACACCCACCCCCTGGGAAGGCCGCTTCTGGAACTACGAACTCCACAACGGCATCCGCATCCCCGTCGATGGCGAGGTCTCCTGGCTGCTCCCCGATGGCCCCTATCCCTACTGGCGCGGCCACCTCACCCACATCGATTTCGAGTTCGAAAGGCCCAGCTAAATGACCACCCACGTAGATATCGACAACGCCATCGTGCCTATCCTCGAAGCCGCCATGCGCGCCCCCTCCAGCCACAACACCCAGCCCTGGCGCTTCCGTGTCGATGACGCGACCATCCACCTCTACGCCGACCGCACCCGCGCCCTCCCCGTCAACGACCCCGACGACCGCGAACTCGCCATCAGTTGCGGCTGCGCCCTGCTCCATCTCCGCATTGCCGCCGCCGCCGAAGGCCTCCTCCCCCAAGCCCACCTCCTGCCCGATCCGGCCGACCCCGATCTCCTCGCCACCGTCTCCTTCCTCCCCGCCGGCGATGAGCTCACCCCCGACGCCTCCCTCGCCGAGTTCATCGATCACCGCCATACCTACCGCAAGCGCTTCGAGCCCCGCCAAATTCCCGAACAGGTTCTCGACGGCTTAGTCGAGGCCGCAAAAACCGAAGGCGCCGCCCTCCACCTGCTCTCCACCGAGGACCTCCGCCATCAGGTCGCCCAGCTCGTCGCCGAAGGCGACGCCGCCCTCTGGGCCAACCCCAGTTGGCGCCGTGAACTCGCCGCCTGGATGCACCCCCGCCGCCGCGGCGATGGCCTCACCCTCCCCTGGCTCACCGGCCCCCTCACTCAGATGGTCGTCCGGACGTTTGACATGGGCGAAGGCCAAGGCGCCAAGGATCGTCAGATTGCCGACGAGTCTCCCGTCCTCGCGGTCCTCACCACCTCCGGCGATGCCCAGAAAGATTGGCTCCTCGCTGGCCAGTCCCTCGCCCGCCTGCTCCTCCAGGCCTGCCGCCACAACATCCAGGCGTCGTTCCTCAATCAGCCGATCGAGATCCCCGCCCTCCGCCCCAAGCTCCAGCACCTCATCGGCGCCGCTGGCTTCCCGCAAATGGTCATCCGCCTGGGTTACATCGACGCTCGCCTACCCGTCACTCCTCGCCGCCAGCTCTACGAAGTCATGGACGCCCACAGCCAATCGCGATAGGTGCCTGGCTCCGGGCAGCAGTCACCCGCAAAAGCACGAACCTACCCGACCCGGTGCCTGGCATCCAGGGAAAGGGAAGCAGGAAAAGGGCAGTAGAGCCCCTACTTCCCCTTCACCGGATCGGTCGCCGCCCCAAACACCCGCAGCACATTCCCGCCCAGGAACTTTCGGATCCGCGTCTCACTCCACCCGCGCTTCTGCATCGTCTCGGTCAGCTTCGGGAAGTCCCGCACATCGCGCATTCCAATCGGGAACGTCGGCCCGCCGTCCAGGTCCGACCCCAACGCCACATGGTCTTCCCCGGCCATTTTGATCACCGCCTCCACCGGCTCCAGCCACTGGTCAATCGTGCACCGCGCCGAATCCGGAGCCGTGATCCCCATCATCGGATGATGGTTCTTCACGAGGCCATCCACTTCCAGAATCGACATGTCCTTGGGCTGCTTGGCCACCGCTGTCGTGTCCCAGAAAGCCTTCCCAGCCTGCGCCGTCCGGTAGTCAAACATCGGCCGGTAGTGGAACTCGCACCCGCTGTGGAACCCGATCACGCCGCCCTTCGCCGCCAGCTCCTTCACCAGCTCATCGGACATCGTCCGCGGCAGATTGTTGAATCGCTTCAACCCCGAATGCGTAGCCATGATCGGCCGTGTCGACACCGCCAGCACGTCCCGCACCGTCCGCTCCGAAGCATGCGCCACGTTGATCAACATGCCCAGCCGGTTCATCTCCCGCACCACGTCCTTGCCATGCTCGGTCAGCCCGCCAAACGGCCCTTTCGAACAGCACGACTCGGCAAAGTTATTCGCCCAGTTGTGGGCCGGCAGCATCATCACCCGGAAGCCCGACCGGTACAGCTCGCGCAGCACCCCCAGGTCGCCGTCCAGGTCGTAGCCGCCCTCCAGGTCAAGCACCGCGGCAATCTTGCCGGTCTTCGCAATCCGTGTCACATCGGCCGCCGAATAGGCGAACTCGATCTTGTCTTTGTTCGCCGCCACCTGCCGCCGCGCCAGGTCCAACAGCCGCAGCGTGTGCCGCGTCTCGTGCCGCGCCGGATAGTACTGCTCCTCCACGAACAGCGTGAAGAACATCGCGTCCACGCCGCCTTCCTTCGCCCGCGGCAGGTCCACCTGCCCATCGGTCACCCGCTCGCCAATGTCGCCGCCCTTGTAGAACTGGCGGTTGATCATGTGGATGTGGGCGTCAAATACGAAGGCCTTCTGATGCAGGTCATCGGCCATAAGCGGCAGGGCGAAAAGGAGAGGAAGGAGTTTCATGCGGTTTGTACAAAGGCCGGATTCACCGCCCGGTAGCGGATATCGAGCCCCGGCGTCTCCACCCGTTTCCCCGTTCGTACGGAGTCAAACAGGTGCGCCAGCGTGCCCGTCGTCAACACGGTCCGTTCCACCGGATAGGGCGGCCGCCCGGAGAGGAACATCTCTTCTATGTTATGCGCCAGCCCGTCAAAATGCGGCAGCGGCCGCGCTTTGCCCACAGGCCCATACTTGCACGCCATCACCTTCCCGCCCGCTATGGCCGCAAACCCCCAATCGCTAATCGCCCCGTTCAGCAGCACCGCCGCCGCCCGCAGCCCGTCCCGGTACTCCACCGAATACACCACCGGCTTCTTCACCAGCTCCCGCAACGGCGCCGCGCTCTTCTTCGGGAACGTGTCGTAGGCCGCCTGCACCAGTGGGTTCCACCCGTTGTCCAGGAACGCCCACGCCGCGTCTCCCTGCAGCGCCTCCACCGCCCGCACGCCTGTCTCCCCGCCGGCCCGCCGCTCCACCATGCACTGCAGCGCCTCCAGCGTGTGGAAACCATAAGCGTCCAGGTCGCCGTAGCCCACCGATACGGCCAGGTCGAACTTCGTCTCCATCGGCGGAATCAGCATCGGAATCCGCAAACTCAGCGGAATCGACGATCCAGCGAACCACGGCACCTGCAAGCGCTTGGCCCGTTCATACATCTCCTTGGCCTTGGGCCAGGAATACGATAGATGCTTGTCAAAGAACGTCGGCAGCGCCCGTCCCCGCTTCTCGTAGACGTCCAGGATCTGCATGAACAGCTCGTGCCGCGGGTACAGCTTCTGGCCCACGTCGTTGGTCGGGAAGTTGCCATGCTCCCCAACGAACACCACCCCATCAATATCAGGACCGATCGCTTTCTCAATGGAGTCGTGGATCGTGAACCCATGCCGCGCCGCCAGGTCCGCGCTCATGTCCCGCTCGTGGATCTGGTGGACGTAGAGCGACACCACGTCGCACCGCGACGCGTGCCATTTCCCATTCGGCGAGCATCCCGCCATCAGCCGCCCCAGAATGACGTCGGCGTGGGAGTAGAAGTAGTAGCTGGTGACCACTGCCGCCAGCCGCGGCCTCCGCTTCGTCTGCGCCAAAAGAGGGGCACCCAGCAAAGGAAACAGATCGCGTCGTCGCATCGGCATGACAACAGCCTATCACCGACGCCAATAGCGCAACAAAACGTGCTAAACTAAAGGGGTTGCCGCCGATTCCAGGCGGCATCGTTTTGCAGAAATGTCCCGAGTGGAGAGATGGCCGAGCGGTTTAAGGCGCACGCTTGGAAAGCGTGTGTAGGAGAAATCTTACCGAGGGTTCGAATCCCTCTCTCTCCGCCACTATC
>CANIFK010000260.1 GCA_947466555.1 Acidobacteriota bacterium
AAATCCCGCCTTCCGAGAAGCTCATCCTCCTCCCCGGCCGTTTTCCCCACGACCTCCACTTCGCCGAAAACTCTCTCGACGCCGTCCACGCCTCCAACGTCTTCCACTTCCTCACCGGCCCCCAACTCGCCCGCGGCCTCAAGTCCATCGCCCACTGGCTCGCCCCCGGCGGAAAGCTTTTCGTCCAAGCCGCCACCCCCTGGCAGAAGCCGTTTGAAGCCTTCATCCCTGTCTTCGAAACCCGCCGCGCAGCAGGCGTCGAATGGCCCGGCTGGATCGAGAAAACGGCGGACTACTCCACCCACCGCAAGCTTGGCCAGATCCCTTCCAGCATCCATCTCCTCGACAACGAAACGCTGCAAAAGGCGGCCGAAACCGCCGGTTTAACCGTCGAAGAGTCCACCCTCTACCGCCGTCGCGACCTGCCGCGCAGCCTCTTCCACGACGGCCGCGAGTGCACCGCCCTAATCGCAAAAAAATAGCTGCCCCGCCGCTGAGAATTTTCCCGGCCGGCGCCGACTATCTTTACGTATGCCCCGCCGCCCGCGCATCGTCCGCCCCGACGCTCCCCACCACATCACCCAACGCGGCGACGGCCGCCAACCCATCTTCGATACCGATGACGACCGCCGCCTCTTCCTCCGCCTCCTGGGCAAATACGCCAGCCTCTACGAGCTGGAGATCTGGGGCTACTGCCTCATGCCGGACCACTTCCACCTCATCGCGGTCCCTCGCAGTGCCGATTCCATCGCCGGTACACTTCGCCAACTACAGGGCGACTATGCCCGCTACATCAACCTCCGCCGCGACAACACCGGCCACCTCTGGCACTCCCGATACCGCTCCACCGTAATGGACGCCGCCCACACCTGGCGCGCCCTCGCCTATATCGAGCGCAACCCCGTCCGTGCCGAGATCGCCGAACAGGCCGAATTCTTCCCCTGGTCCTCGGCGCCCGCACACTACGGCATTCAGTCACCGCCCTCATGGCTCAACGTCACCGCCTGGCGCAGCCACTGGAAGCCGGCTCAATGGCGGCGGCTCCTCCGCGAGTCAAAGGACGAAACCTCCTTCGCCGAACAGTTCCACGCCGCCACCTCCACCGGCCGCCCCATGGGGGAAACCGCTCCTGCTCGCGGTCGCCGCGCAAAGGCAACCGCCACAGCAGCCTAAACAAACCGCGTCACTCGCCGATAAGCCATCGGGAGGCCCATTCAGTGATCTCGCTCACCTACGTCAGTTCCGCAACGGCATTTCTAAAGCCAGACGAACTGCTCGCACTGCTCAACACGGCCCGCGCCAACAACGTCGCGCTCGGCCTCACCGGCATGCTGCTCTACAAGGACGGCAACTTCATGCAGGTTCTTGAAGGGGAGGAGGCCCCTCTCCGCCAGCTTTACCGGAAAATCGAAAAGGACCGCCGCCACTCCGGCCTCATTAAACTCCTCGATCACCCCATCGAGACCCGCCAGTTCCCCTCCTGGTCCATGGCCTTCACCAATCTCGACGACGTTACCCCAGCCTCCGTACCCGGCTACTCAGAATTTCTCAACCTATCTCTCACCGAACCCAGCTTCCAGCAGAATCCCAGCCGCGCACAAAAACTGCTCATAACCTTCCGAAACCGCCTCTAAACCTCCACCCTACGGTCCGCGAACGCCCGCGGATTATCCCGAATCGCCTGCACCAGAAACCTCAGGCCAACCATCCCTTCCGCCTCCCACACCTCCCGCTCGGCTTCGGTCAACACCACCGCCCACTCATAAATCGCCACCGTCCCGCACGCCACCACCAACACCAGCCGCTCGCCATCCCGATACAAAATGTAGTCCCACGCCGCCTCCGCCAATTTCTCCATCCCACTAGCCTACTCTTGACGCGCCCCCTCGAAACCGTCTAGCCTTGCCGAATGATCCGCGTTCACGAACTCGTCAAGACCTACGGCGAATTTCGCGCGGTCGACAACATCTCCTTCACCGTCCCTCCCGGTGAAATCTTTGCCTTCCTCGGCCCCAACGGCGCCGGCAAGACGACGACCATCAAGATGTTGACGACGCTCCTAAAACCCACCTCCGGCTCGCTCACCCTCGACGGCCTCAGCCCCGCCACCCACCAAACCGAAGTCCGCAAACGCTTCGGCATCGTCTTCCAGGACCCCAGTCTCGACGGCGATCTCACGGCCTACGAAAACATGGACATCCACGGCGTCCTCTACGCCGTCCCCGCCCGCCTCCGCGCCGAACGCATCGAATCCCTGCTCAAGCTCTTCGAACTCTGGGACCGCCGCGATGGCTTCGTCAAAACCTTCTCCGGCGGTATGAAACGGCGCCTGGAAATCGCCCGCGGCTTCCTTCATACACCCAAGATCCTCTTCCTCGACGAACCCACCCTCGGCCTCGACCCCCAAAGCCGCAACCAGCTCTGGGGCCACGTCAAGAACCTCAACGAATCGGAAAAGACCACCGTCTTCCTCACCACCCATTACATGGACGAAGCCGAACGCGTCGCCCACCGCATCGCCATCATCGACCACGGCAAAATCGTCGCCCAGGGCACGCCCGACGAACTGAAGACCCAAACCAAAACCGATTCGCTCGAAGCCGCCTTCCTCGCCCTCACCGGCAACTCCATTCGCGACGAATCCGCCAACGCCGGCGCCGATAACCTGCGCCAGTTCACCCAGATGTGGAGACGATAGAACCCCCATGCACGCCATCCACGCCATGTGGCTCCGCGAAGTGAAGCGCTACCTGCGCTCCCGCGTCCAGATCATCGCCTCCCTCGCCCAGCCCATGATGTATCTGCTCATCCTCGGCTTCGGTCTCAGCCCCGTCTTCCAACAGGCCGGCCAGGGTAACTACATCCAGTTCGTCGCCCCCGGCGTCGTCGGCATGAGTGTACTCTTCTCCTCCGTCTTCTCCGGCGTAGGCCTGCTCTTCGACCGTCAGTTCGGGTTCCTAAAGGAGACGCTCGTCGCCCCCGTCCCACGCGCGCTCATCATGATCGGACGCACGCTCGGCAGCGCCACCAACGCCGTGCTCCAAGGCACGCTCGTGCTCACCGTCTGCATCATCGCCGGCTTCCGCCCGGCTAGCCTCGCGCAACTCCCGCTCGCCTTCGGCTTCATGATCCTGATCGCCATCGTCTTCGCCGCCCTCGGCACCGCCATGGGCTCCGTGCTCAAGGATATGCAGGGCTTCCAGATCATCATGAACTTCATCGTCATGCCGATCTTCTTCCTTTCCGGCGCGTTGTTCCCCCTGACCAACCTCCCGCCCGTGCTCAAGATCCTAACCAGCATCGACCCGCTCTCCTACGGCATCGACGGTCTCCGCACCGAACTCATCAACATCTCCCACTTCGGCGCCTCGCTCGATTTCACCGTCCTCACCATCGCCGCCGTGGCGTTCATCTCCCTCGGCAGCTATCTGTTTTCAAAGATCGAAATTTAGCCACCGCTGCCCGCGGTAGTCATATAACTGGCACCGCCGGCAGTTCGCCCAATACGTCCGCCACCGGAACCGCACCACCGGAACCTGCTCCGGGAACATCTCCTCCAGCGCCGCCTGCGCCTCCGGCAGTCGGAACAGCGGAATCTTCACGTCCACGTGATGTGCCCCGTGTTCCATGATGTTCCGCAGCAGCCATCCCAGCGGTCGCGGAAACTCCACGTGCACCGTGTTCTCAATCTGCGACGACAACGGGTCCCACCGCCGCCGGTCGTCGAACCAGACCACGTCCGGATGCGTGTGGTGCTGGTAGGTCGCAAAACCCATGAGGTTCAGCCACAACACCTGCGGCAACATTACGGCCCACAACGGCTCCCCGCCCATCCACCAAACCGCCGCCGCCAGCCCGCCCATGTACCCTGCCACCAGCATTGAGTCCAACGCATACGCCCACCGCCGCCCAATGTCACCGCCAAACAACAATCGCTTCCACCAGACCTCCACCGCGTAGCAAAGCCCCGGCCCCAGCGGATGCCGGTAGGCCCGCTCCAGCGCGCGCCGCCACCGCGGCAGCGCCAGGTACTCACTCCGCGTCAGCGGCGCATAGACATAGTCTTTCCCCCGCAAATTCGTAAAGCCGTGGTGCAGCGTGTTGTGCCCTAGCTCCCAGCCGGAAAACGGCGTCAACGACGGCAAAAACGCCAGCCGTCCCACCAGTTGATTCATCCACCGCCGCCGGTATCCCGACCCGTGGCAGGCGTCATGGCCCAACACAAACAGCCGCCCGATCGCCGCCGCGTTCACCACCACCAGCACTGCCAGCACCCACGCATTCCGGGCCATCACCAGCCCCGCCAGCGACGCCCCGTACAAACTAAAATCGATCACGAGGGCCACCAGGGCCGCGCCATCGCGCGGCCCCCGGTACTCGGCCAATCGCTCCACCACCGACTGCCGGCTCGGCGGAGCCATCGTCTCAACCACGGCGCACCACTTCCAGAAACACGATGTTGTCTTCGTGCTCGGTGAACACCCGCTTACTCGCAATCTCAGCGGCGGGCAGCGCGTCGGCCAGCGACATCATCTCGGCTTCGTCGCGGTAGATCAGCCACCAATCCATAAACGCTTCCATGTAGGCGCGGTCTTCAATCCCGGGTTTGAAGTTGGCCACCCACACCTTGCCGCCCGGCTCCAGCCGGTTGAAAAGCTCCTGGAGTAACCGCTCGGCCACGCGGGCATGCAGATAGTCGTACAACCCGGCCGCGTACACAAAATCGAACTTGCCCAGCGTCTTGCCGCGCGCAGTGACGGTCTTCACAGACCCCTCCTGGACTTCCACCCCCAACCGGCCCACGTCTTCGGACACCACCGCCAGGCTCTGCGGGTCCTGGTCTACGGCAAGGAACCGGCCCAACGCTCCGGCCTGCACCGCTTGGCTCATCCGCGCCTCGCGCAGGTGGCCGCAAGCCATGGAAAACACCGACGGCCGCGCCTTTCGCCGCGCCAGCGCGTCGATCTCCGCCGCCAGCAGTGCCGCCCGGTTCCGCACAGCCCGTGGGGCATCGGCGTTGGTGGTGAACTGCATCGCCGCCCGTGTCATCGGCGGCACCATGTCCAGGTCAGCCAGGCGCGAGGGGTGCTGGTAGATGTAGTCCAGCATCACCGCGTCGCCGGCATAGCCGCGAGGCTTGGCATTGGCGCGCCATACAAACGGGTCCTGCAGTGCCATCCGGTAGACGGGTTGCTGCCGCAACTGTTCGTCCACGATACTCCGCCATTCGGCTTCTGACGAGCACCGCCGCCGGATATCAGTCACGACGTCCCGCAACCGGCGCGCCGCCATCGGCGCCGTCGCCACGTCGCCGTCGACAAAGGATGCAAAGGCCCTGGAAAGCTCGTCCTCGCAGGAACGAAACGGAAGGAAGGAAGGGGATAAAACCGCAGTTGAAGTAGCCATTCTGAATTGGGTAGCGAAACCTGGAGCAATCCAGTGACATGGTTTCTGCAACGAAAATTGCGCCCATGGGCAAACCCCCAACTCTTGACAACCCCTCCGCCAACATGAAAACATTTCCACACGCCCCTAGCAACGATGCCACGCTTCCTCCTCGCCTTAATCACCCTCCCCCTCCTCGCCGAACCGGCCCCCACGTTCAACGCCATCCAAAAGAAATGGTGGGCCATCCAACCGGTCACCGCGCAAACCCCGCCCGACCTCGATGAAGTCGGCAAAGCCTGGGCCCGCAACGAAATCGATCACTTCATCTACGACAAGCTCAAAGCCAAGAACATCACCCCCGCCCCGCTAGCCAACAAGCAGACCTTCATACGCCGCGTCACGCTCGATCTCACCGGCCTCCCACCCACGCCCGAAGAAACCCAGGCCTTCCTCGCCGATAACAAACCCGGCGCCGAAGAACGCCTCGTCGATCGCCTCCTCGCCAATCCCCGCTACGGCGAACGCTGGGGCCGTCACTGGCTCGACGTCGTTCGCTACGCCGATAGCGACGGCTTCAAACAGGACGACACCCGCCCCAACATGTGGCGCTACCGCGATTGGGTCATCCAATCCTGGAACGACGACAAGCCCTTCAACCGTTTCATCAAGGAGCAAATCGCCGCCGACGAACTCTATCCCGGCGACGCCAAAGCCCTCCCCGGCTTGGGCTACCTCCGCCTCTTCGAAGACGAGTTTAACCAGGCCGATATCCGTCTCCGCCGCCAGGAACTCCTGAACGACGTCACCGACAACACCGCCTTCGCCTTCATGGGCGTCACCCTCGCCTGCGCCCGCTGCCACGACCACAAGTTCGACCCGCTCCTCCACAAGGACTACTACCGCCTCCAGTCCTTCTTCGCCAACATGCGGATTGACGACGAAGCCACCACCGCCAGCAAGGCCGAGCGCGCCGCCTACGACGCCCAAATGTCCAAGTACCGCGAAGCCGCCAAGCCCGTCCTCGATAAGATCGAGGCCCTCCTCGCCAAGCCCCGCGCCGCCTTCCAGCACGAATACACCGTCCGCTTCCCCGAAGAGGTCCAGACGGTCTTAAATATGCCCTCCGCCAAGCGCACGCAGATGGACTGGCAGGTCTATCACAAGGCAATCACCCAGGTCATCGTGCCCGACAGCGAGATGATCTCCAAGCGCGGCACCGCGGCCCAAAAGGCCGAATACAAGAAGCTCCAGGCCGAACTCGAACCCTTCAAACACCTCCTCCCCGCGCCCCTGCCTACAATCCAGATCATGCGCGATCAGGCCATCGATTCGCCGGCCACGCACGTCCTTAAAGCCGGCTCCCACAACGCCCCGCTCGAAGAGGTCCAACCGGGCCTGCTCTCGATCCTCGATCCCGCACCCGCCAAAGTCACGCCCCTCCCCGAACTCCAATCCAGCGGCCGCCGCTCCGCCCTCGCCTTGGCACTTGCCGATGAAAACAACCCCCTCACCACCCGCGTCATCGTCAACCGCGTCTGGCAGTATCACTTCGGCCGCGGCATCGCCGGCACGCCCAATGATTTCGGCCTGATGGGCGAACGCCCCTCCCATCGCGAACTCCTCGACTACCTCACCAAAACCTTCACGACCACCGACAATTGGAGCATCAAGAAACTCCACCGCCGAATCCTGCTCAGCGCCACCTACCGCCAGAATTCGGACTTCCGCGAAGACGCCGCCGTTGCCGATCGTGACAACAAACTCCTCTGGCGCTACCCCCGCCGTCGCCTGGAATCGGAAGCCATCCGCGACTCCATGCTCGCCGTCTCCGGCCTCCTCGATTCCAAAATGGGCGGCCCCGGCGTC
>CANIFK010000261.1 GCA_947466555.1 Acidobacteriota bacterium
GGCAACTCGGTTTCCGAAATCGGCGGCAACCTTTCCGCCAAAGTCACCGGCAGCACCTACATCAAAGGCTCCGGCGCCATCGTCATCGAAAGTGGCGCCCAGATATCGCTCAAAGTCGGCACCAGCTTCATTGACATCGGCCCCGCCGGCGTGACCATCAAGGGCACTATGGTGCTCATCAACTCCGGTGGCAGCGCCGGTTCCGGCACCCTCGGCTCGCTCAACGCCTCCAAAGCCCCCGCCGCCGCCCTCGAAGCCTCAACCGCCGAACCCGGTGGCGTCAAAACCTACTCCGGCACCGCCCACACGGGCAACACCTACCAGCGCGGCGCTTCGCTCGCCCGCGGCTCCGGCTCCGGCGGCGGCGGCGGCGCCAACCCGCCCCCCTCCGGCCCCACGCACAACCCCGATTCCCCCGAAAATCAGCAGAAAACCCACTGGGTCGGCATCGTCCTCAAGGATCGCCTCGGCAATCCCATGCCGGGCCAGGCCTATCACGTCGTCCTTCCCAACGGCGACATCGTCGAAGGCACCCTCGACGACCAGGGCAAGGCCAAAATCGAACACATCGATCCAGGCGAATGCAAGGTCACCTTCCCCGGCCTCGCCGACGCCGAAAAGGCATAACGAAACACTCCGGAGCCACTCATGCCAATGTATACAGTCGTGCAAGGGGACTGCCTCTCCTCCATCGCTCTCCAGTTCGGCTACGCCGATTGGCGGAATATCTATAACGATCCCGCCAACGCCTCTTTCCGCCAGCTCCGCCCCAACCCCAACCTCATCTACCCGGGCGACGAGATCTTCATCCCCGACCCCGAGGCCGATCCCGAAGAAGCGCCCACCGATACCTGGACCGAGTTCAAGATCGAGTCCCAGAAAACCTTCGTCCGCGTCCGCATGATGGACGGCAACAACGCCGCCTTCGCCAACAAAAAGTACCAGCTCGACATTAACGGCACCCTCCTCGAAGGCACCACCGCCGGCGACGGCATGATCGAAAAAGAGATCCCCGCCAACGCCACCGCCGCCACACTCACCGTCTGGTTCGATAACGACACCTCCAAACCCGGCGTCGTCTGGAATCTCAGCATGGGCAGCCTCGACCCCTGGGACACCGTCACCGGCGTCCAGGCCCGTCTCAAGAATCTCGGCTACGACCCCGGCCCCATCGACGGCATCATCGGCCCCCTCACCACCGCCGCCCTCCGCGGCTTCCAGTCCAGCCAGAACCTAACGGTCAACGGCACGGCGGACACCGCCACCAAGAACAAACTCAAAGAACTCCACGACGGCGCATAGAGGCAAAATCATGTTTGAAGCTTTCGTCCAAAGAGTGCTCGAAGGGCTCACGCAATTCAATACGATTGCCATGCCCATCGTCCGCATCCGTTTCCAGATCGCCCCCGGCATCGGCACCGGTCTCGGGATCGCCAGCGTGCCCTTCCAGGTCCTCGTCAACGGCGCGCCCGTCCATACCGGCACCACCGATGCCAACGGAGAAGTCACGGTCCCCATTCCCTTCATCTCCGCCGGCAACTGCGTCCTCCGCATCTTCGATACCGAATTCCCCCTCGACTTCACCCCCGCCCTCGACCCCGTCACCAGCGAGAGCGGCCAGGCCCAGCGCCTCGATCAGATGGGCTACGTCACCGGCTACCAGCTCGACGCGACCATCGATCCATCCTTCGAGGCCACCCGCGCCACCCCGCGCAGCCGCCAGGCCACCCTCAACCTTCAGGCCGACACCGACCTCGCCATCGACGACGATATCGGCCCGAAGACCCGTACCCAGCTCACCACCCAAGCCGGACAGTAAGCCATGCCCTTCCCGTTGCATCTCTTCAATCCGCAGAGTTTCCCCCGGCTCACCCCGCGGCGTATCACTCTGGTCCGGTTCGTTCGCGCCGTCGCCGGCTTCGCCGCCGAAGATGCCTCCGATCCCGACGACCGCGGCTTCAACCTCGACCCCGCTTTCGCCAACGTCCACGGACCCGCCTTCGGCATCATCGGGCCCGATGGGTCCAACCCCGCCCAGTCCTGCCGCATCCGCGTCATGCGGGACCGGATCGAACCCACCGTACAGCTCTTTCCCGAAATCGCCGACACCGGTCTCGTCTCCCTCGTCACGCCCGCCACCGGCGCGCCACTCACGCCCGACGACACCATCACCGTGCGCGCCGCCCGCTCGCCAGTCGCGGCCACCAGCACGACGCTCAAACTGCGTCACGGCTCCGCCACCGGCCCCGTTATCGCAGAATGCGCCATCCGCGTCTGCCCCCTCATCACCATTCCCGCCAAGGGCCACTTGGTCACCATCAACGGCGGCTCTCCCGTCTCCACCGAACAGACGTTCCGGGATCTTTTGGCCAACGCCAACAAGATCCTCATCGCCGCCGGCATCAAAGTGGAGCTGCAACCCGGCATTCAGCCTGATTCCCACGCCGACTTCACCACCGCCAACACCGTCACACTCCCCAATACCGGGCCCTGGGACGACGAGCTCGCCAAGACCATGCGCCGTTTCTCAGTGCCCGGCGTGCTCAATATTTACATGGTGGCCCACATCAACAGCTTCAACGACACAACAGGCGCGCCGGAGACCGATAGAGTCCGCGGCGTCGGAATCAGTTCGGCATTCGCTAACGCCAACCGGGCCCATGGCACCTACGTCGGCGCCCAGGTCGGCTTTCTCCTGCGCGATCCGGATGACGTCGAAGGGTTCGGCGCCACCTTCGCCCACGAACTCGGCCACGTCCTCACCCTCGAACACTACAACAACAAAAACGGCGAAAAGAACGTCCAGCACAACAACTGGTCCTCGCGGAATCTGATGTTCAACTTCGCCAATCTCCGTGCTGGCGCACCACGCAACGATGTCGGCTATGGCAACCATAATGCGGTTGCCGGCGGCGGCGTTCGCCGTGGCATGTTCATCGGCATCAAACAGCTCTCCCGCATCTTCCAGAGCCAGCAATCGGACGTCATGCGCACCGCCGCGCTCGGCGGCACTTATCTGCCCATCTAAGGAGCTTCCATCATGGTCCAGCACTACATCAATTCCATCCAAATGGGCGACCGTACCGTCATCGATCGCGCCAAGGACGCCCCTGCCGACTTCCTACCCGAACTCGAACGCCAGTGGCGCGGCTTCGATCCCCGTGCCCGCGATATCGCCATCCTCATGCTGGGTCGTATCGATACCCATCAGTCGGCTTTATTCCTGCTCAAAGCCACCGCCGACCCCAACAGCCAAACCGCTGCCGCCGCTGCCCGGACCCTGGAAAAGCAGAAGGATCCCCCCGCCGGCGACTCCATCCTGAACATCATCCCGTCCCGCGAATCGCCATTCGTCCGCGGCAAGCTCTATCTCACCGCCGGCCGCGCCGCCTGCGGACTCGATGCCCTTCGCCGCACCGCCGAGATGGAGGCCGACGAAAACGCCAAAATGCAGGCGATGGCCGCCATCGTCCTCCGTGGCGGCAAGAATGAGAAGCTGGAGTTCTTCGAAAAGGTGCGCAAGGCCCGCCCCGACGAGGTACTCGCCTACTCCGCCTATCTTTTGTACATCAACGACCCCAATCTCGCCAAAGCCATGATCCCCTGGCTCGGCAGCACGGAGGGCGTTATGCGAATCGGCTACGACAGTCCGGGCAACACCGATAAGCAAGCCCGCATGTGCGACTTCGCCATCTGGAACGGTAAGGAACTCGGCCTTGGTACCGGGGCCGGCCCGGCCATCACCAACTACGACCCCACCCTCGTCTCCCGCGTCCGCAAACTCTACTCCGAACTCCCGGACCCCAAGGGCGAAGGCGAATAGCCCCATGCCCCGCGCACTCCCAGCGATCGCTACGGTCCTGTTCGGCGTTACCTGCGCCGCCCAGCCCAGCGGTCTCAACGGCTGGCTCACCGCCATCGAAGCCGTCGATCGCTCTGTCCTCTCCCCAAAGGCCACCGCCCCGGCAGGCCTCGCTGCCGCGCTGCGCCCCCGCCTCCCCAAGATGAAGGACCAAGCCCGCGTCGTCGCCGCCCAGGTCCTCGAGAAACTCGATACCGCCGAGGGCGCCTCCGTCCTCCTCTCACTCACGGCGGACCCCAACCTCGCCGTCGCCGCGGCCGCCTCCCGCGCCCTCCGTGGCGCCAGGAATCTCCCCCCAGGCGAGGAGCTTCTTCAGGTCATCCCGAAGACCGAAAACCCCGCCATCCGCGCCCATCTCTACCTCGCCGCCGGCCGCGCGAAAACGCCTCTCGCCGCGCTGCAACAGCTCGCCGAAAAGGAGCAGGATCCCCAGACGCGCCAAGCGGCCATCGCCGCCGCGGTCCGCCTCGGCGGCATCCCCGAACGGGTCAAGCTCGACGCCGCCATTCGCGCCTCCAAAATGGAGGATGTCGTGCGCCTCACAGACCTCCTCGTCTACATCGGCCACAAATCCATGGCCCCCGCGCTGCTTCCTCTGTTCGACTCCCAGGAGCCCATCTTCAGCATCTCCCCCGGCCCCAACAGCCGCATGGCCCGCCGCTGCGATATCGCCGTCTGGACCACCCACCAGCTGGGCCTCGTACCCAGCCTCAAACTGACCTCGATCCGTAACTTTGACTCCGCCACAATCGCCGCCGCCAAAGGGGCCGCGGCAAAAGGAAAAGACAAGTAGCATGCCCTTTCCATTGCATCTTTTCAACCCGCAGAACTTCCCCAAACTCACCGCCCGCCGCGTGACACTTGTTCGCTTCGTTCGCGCCGTCACCGATGTCTTTTCCCAGTCGGATGCCGCCGACCCGGACGACCGCGGCTTCAACCTCGATGGCGCCGTCGTCAACGCCCACGGCCCCGTCTTCGGCCTCTGCGGTCCCGATGGAACCAACCCGGCCCAGCAGACCCGCATCCGCGTCATGCGCGATCGGCTGGAGCCCACCGTCCAGCTCTTCCCGGAGATTGCCGATACCGGCCTCGTATCTCTTGTCTCCCCCGCCACCGGTGCCCCACTCGGACCGGACGACATCGTCACCGTCCGCGCCGCCCGCGCCCCCGGAGCCGACACCAGCACCGTGCTCAAACTCCACGCCGGCTCGGCCACCGGTCCCGTCGTCGGCGAATGCGCCCTCCGCGTTCACCCCCTTCTCACCATCCCCATCAAAGGCCACCTCATCACCATCAACGGCACCGCGCCCAGCAGCGACACGCAAACCTTCCAGGACTGCATCCGCGAGGCGAACAAGATCATGGTGCCCGTTGGCGTGAAGTTCGACCTCCAACTCCCCGTTCTCGAGGAGAGCATCGTCGGCCTCCGCAAAGCCAATACCCTTACCCTGACCAACACCAACCACTGGGACGAAGAACTCGCCAAAATCATGCGCCAGTTTGCCCAGCCCGGCGTCCTCAACGCCTACATCGTCGGCCATATCGATGACACCGATGGCAACGGCAACGTCACCGTCGATGGCGTTCTCGGCGTCGGCATCAGTTCCGACTTTGCCCGCTCCAATCCGGCCAACGGGAACTACGTCGGCGCCCAGGTCGGCTTCATCATGCACGACCCCAATGGCGCCCTCGAGGAGTTCTCCTCCACCCTCGCCCACGAAGTCGGCCACGTTCTCCGCCTGGAACACTACAACAACCGCAACGGCACCGGACCCGGCGGCGTGCAGCGCAACAACTGGGCAGGCCGCAATCTCATGTTCAATGGCGCTCGCCTCCGCGGCGGCCCGCCCCGCGACCAGGTCGGCTACGGCGTCTTCACCCCGCCTTCCAATCCGGGTGTGCAAGCCGGCTTCTTCCTGGGCATCAAGACGTTAGCGCGCCTCCAACAGTCCAACCAGGCCCAGGTTCTCCGGACCGCCATCAATGACGGCACCTACTTGCCTATTTGATTGATCTTGATTCTTTCCCGTTTTCGCTTATTCTATTGAGGAGTTCACCGCCATGCCCACTGGTCCCGCCGCACGCGTCGGCGATTTCGTAAGCCACCCGCTCCCGCCCACCCTCGGCCCCGGGCCCGGCAGCCCCGATGTCAAGATCGGCAATAAGCCCGCCTGGCGCGGTGTCCCCGCCGCGGCTGCCGCCGCCATGCAGGCAGTCAAGCAGGTTGCCGATATCGCGGTGCAAGCCGCCGAAGCCGCCACGCAAGCCGCTGTCGGCCCGGCCTTGCCTATCGCCAAGGCCGCGGAACAAACCTTGAAAGGTGCCACCCTCACCGCGCTCACCAACGCATTCTCCGCCGTCAGTGCCGGCGCCGACAAACATGTTTGTAACGTCCCGTCCCCCATTCCGCCGCACGGTCCCGGAATGGTCATCGATGGGTCGAAAACCGTGCTTATCAACAACCTTCCCGCGTGCCGCCTGGGCGACACTGTCCTCGAACCACTCGGACCGCCGAACAAGATCGCCATGGGCGAAATGACCGTCATTATTGGGGGGTAAACGCGTACTTTTGACGTGTTTTTCGCGCAAAAAAGGTGCTTGACAGCACCTTTTTTTAGCTCCATTATTAAAACGGACGTTTGACTGAATGGCTACCAACACCAAAGATCGCATCCTCGACTCCGCCGAGCTTCTCTTCGCCCAGCAAGGCATCGCCTCCACCTCCCTGCGCGCCATCACCGACCATGCCGACGTCAATCTGGCATCGGTCAACTACCACTTCCAGTCCAAGGACGCGCTGGTGCAGGCGGTCCTCAACCGCCGGCTTAACCCTATCAATCAAAAGAGGATGGAGCTTTTGCACGCCCTCCTCCATCGCCCCGATGGCGTGCCGCCGACGGTGGAGGAGATCCTCGAAGCCTTCTACCGCCCGGTCACCGAAGAGGCCATCAAAACCCGCCGGGAAGGCCGGCCCATCGTTGCCCTGATTGGCCGTATGTATACAGAACCAGGGGAGTTACTGGCCAGCCAGATCCGGGCCATGATGTCCCAGGTGGCGGCCGGCTATTTGGACGCTCTGAGCATTGCCCTGCCGGGCATTCCCCCTCCTATCTTGTTCTGGCGATTGCAGTTCTCCGTCGGCGTCCTGGCCCACACCTTCGGCGCCATGCACCTGATCGAAGGCCTCGCCCGGGGTCGCGTGAACGTCAACGATAGCGAGGATGTGCTGCGCCAGATGATCGCCTTCGCCGCCGGGGGCCTGCGGAGCCCGGTCCAATGAAACCGCTAACCCTCTTATTTTTAGCCACTTGCATCGTGGCTTCCGCGCAGAGGGTGCCGCTGTCGTTGAAAC
>CANIFK010000262.1 GCA_947466555.1 Acidobacteriota bacterium
ACGGCGATGTTGGGAGAGATCCTGACGTCGCTCGAATCGCAGCTGGATGAGCGTCGCGGGATCGTCCGGGCGCAAGTCGAGTCGTCGCGGCCGTTGGATGAGGCGCAACGCCAGCAGATCGAGGCGGCGTTGGGCCGGGCGACTGGCAAGCAGGTGTTCGGGCAGTATAAGGTAGACGAGGCGCTGATCGGGGGACTGGTCGCGCGCGTTGGATCCCGGGTATATGACGGTTCGGTGCGCGGCCAATTGCAGGCCATGCGCGTCCGTCTGGTGCGGTCTTAAGTCAGGTTTCTAGAGAAAACGTCACAGTATGGCTCAAATTCGGGCAGATGAGATCGCGCGAGTACTGCGCGAAGAAATAGAAAATTACGACCAGGCGGTCAACGTCTCCGAGACCGGTTCGGTCATTTCGGTGGGCGACGGTATTGCGCGTATTCACGGGTTGGAACTCGTGATGGCGGGCGAACTCATTGAGTTCACCGGCGGCGTGACCGGCCTTGCGTTGAACCTGGAAGAAGACCAGGTGGGCGCTGTGTTGATGGGCGACTATCAGCACATCGGCGAAGGCGACGAGGTGAAACGCACGGGCCGCATTATGTCGGTTCCGGCGGGCGATGCGCTGATTGGGCGCGTTGTCGACGCCATCGGCGCGCCGATTGACGGCAAGGGGCCGATCAACACCACCGAGTTCAACCCGGTGGAGCGTTTGGCGCCGGGCGTCATCGACCGTAGCCCGGTTAAAGAACCGATGCAGACGGGCGTCAAGGCCATCGACGGCATGATCCCGATCGGTCGCGGCCAGCGCGAATTGATCATCGGCGACCGTCAGACCGGTAAGACGGCGATCGCGCTCGACACGATCATTAATCAAAAGGGCGGCGACGTCATTTGTATTTACGTCGCGATCGGCCAGAAGCGTTCGACGGTGGCGCAGGTTGTGCAGACGCTGACCAACTACGGCGCGATGGATTACACCATCGTCGTGGCGGCGACGGCGTCCGATCCGGCCCCGATGCAGTACATTGCTCCGTTCGCCGGCTGCGCGATGGGCGAGTACTTCCGCGACCGCGGCCAGCACGTGCTGGTTGTTTATGACGATCTTTCCAAGCACGCCGCGGCGTATCGCGAAATCTCGCTGCTGCTGCGCCGTCCGCCGGGCCGCGAAGCGTTCCCTGGCGACGTGTTCTACTTGCACAGCCGCCTGCTGGAGCGCGCCGCGAAGTTGAAGACCGGCGGTTCGCTGACCGCGCTGCCGTTCATTGAAACGCAGGCGGGCGACGTTTCGGCTTACATTCCGACCAACGTGATTTCGATCACCGACGGCCAGATCTTCCTGGAAGCCGACTTGTTCAACTCGAACATCCGTCCGGCCATCAACGTCGGTATCTCGGTGAGCCGCGTCGGCGGCGCCGCGCAGATCAAGGCGATGCGCCAGGTTGCCGGTTCGCTCCGTTTGGAACTCGCCCAGTACCGCGCGCTGGCTGCGTTCGCGCAGTTCGGCTCCGAACTCGACGCCGCTTCGCAGAAGCAGTTGAGCCGCGGCCAACGGCTGACGGAACTGTTGAAACAGTCCCAGTTCCAGCCGCTGCCGGTGGAAAAACAGGTCCTCATCATCTACGCCGGCACCTCTGGCGCGACCGATGATATTCCGGTGGAAGCCTGCCGCCGGTTTGAATCCGAACTCTACGCATTCGTGGAGTCGGCGTATCCGAACCTGCTCCCCTCGATCAAAGCCAAGCGCGAGCTGACCGGCGAGATCAAGGAAGAGTTGACCAAGGCGTTCAAAGACTTCAAGGGCCGATTCCAGGCGTAAGCCATGCCATCGTTAATCGACTTCCGCCGGCGAATTCGCTCGGTTAAAAATACGCAGCAGATCACGAAGGCCATGAAGATGGTCTCGGCGGCGAAACTGCGCCGCGCGCAGGACGCGGTGATTGCGGCGCGGCCGTTTGCGAACTCGCTGCGGCAGATGCTGGCCAACGTCGCCAACGCGACCAAAGGCAGCGACACGGCGGCGGAGAATCCGCTGCTGGTGGTGCGGCCCGAGGAGCGGGTGTTGGTGATCATCATCAACGCCGACCGCGGACTGGCCGGGGCGTTCAGCACCAATATCAATCGTGGCGCGCAGAAGTTCCTGACCGAGGACAAAGCGGGCAAGACGGTTGAAATTGAGGCTGTGGGCAAGAAGGCGCGCGACTACTTCCGCCGCCGCGGCTTCACGATTTCGGGCGAGATGATGAACGTGACCAAGGCTCCCAAGTACGCCGATGCGGCGACGTTGGGGCGCAAGGTTGTGGAGCGTTATTCGAACGGCGAAGTGGACTCGGTTTACCTGGTCTACAACGAGTTCAAAAGCGTGATGGCGGCCCGTTTGGACATCGTGCAACTGCTGCCGGTTCCGTTGCCGCAGGAACAGGCGAGCGTGGACTACATTTTCGAACAGCCGGCGGAAGAACTGCTGGCGACGCTGCTGCCGCGTTATGTGGAAGTGGCGATTTATCGGGCGATTCTGGAGTCGACCGCGGCCGAACATGCCGCGCGTATGACGGCGATGGATTCTGCATCCTCGAATGCCGCCGATGTGATTGAACGGCTGACCCTGTACATGAACCGTGTACGCCAGGCCAGCATTACCCGCGAAATTATTGAAGTCGTGAGCGGCGCTTCGGCGCTCGACTAGAGCGCGTCAGAGCGCAAGGAGTTTTGATCGAACCATGTCTACCGCTACCACAACCGCCGGCAAAGTAATTCAGGTCGCCGGACCCGCTATCGATATTCAGTTTCCGGAAGGGCACATCCCGCCGATTCGTACGGCGATCCGGATCACCAGCGAAGGCTTTAACGCTCCCACGCCGATCGACATCATCTGCGAAGTGGCGCAACACATTGGCGAAAACCGCGTCCGCACGATCGCGTTGCAGCCGACCGAGGGCATGGTGCGCGGTATGCAGGCGATCAGCCTGGGCGCGCCGGTGCTGGTGCCCGTTGGACCGGAAACGCTGGGCCGCGTGTTGAACGTGATTGGCCAGCCGGTGGACGAGATGGGTCCGGTGAACGCGAAGAAGCATTACCCGATTCACCGCGCCGCTCCGTCGTTCGACGAGCAGGCGACGTCGCAGACGATGCTCGAAACGGGTATCAAAGTTATCGATCTGATCGAGCCTTATTTGAAGGGCGGTAAGATCGGGTTGTTCGGCGGCGCCGGCGTCGGCAAGACCGTCGTCATCATGGAGCTGATCAACAACATCGCGACGAACCACGGCGGCGTGTCGGTGTTCGCCGGTGTGGGCGAGCGCACCCGTGAGGGGAACGATCTCTGGTTGGAAATGCAGGAGTCGGGGATTGTGGATCCGTCCGACTACACGAAGTCGAAAGTGGCCCTTATTTACGGCCAGATGACCGAGCCGCCAGGCGCCCGCTTGCGCGTGGGCCTGACCGGGCTGACCGTCGCCGAATACTTCCGCGACGAAGAAGGCCAGGACGTACTGCTGTTCGTGGACAACATTTTCCGCTTCACGCAGGCCGGTTCGGAAGTGTCGGCACTGCTGGGCCGCATGCCTTCGGCCGTGGGTTACCAGCCGAACCTGGCGTCGGAAATGGGCGAACTGCAGGAACGCATTACGTCGACCAAAAAGGGTTCGATCACGTCGGTGCAGGCGATTTACGTGCCCGCTGACGATTACACCGATCCGGCTCCGGCGACCGCGTTTACCCACTTGGACGCCACGACGAACCTTTCGCGCGACATCGCCTCGCTGGGTATCTACCCGGCCGTGGATCCGCTGGCTTCGACCTCCCGTATTCTTGACCCGCAGGTGTTGGGTGAAGAGCACTACGGTTGCGCCCAGCGCGTGAAGCAGATTCTGCAGCGCTACAAGGACCTGCAGGACATCATCGCGATTCTCGGTATCGATGAATTGTCGGAAGACGATAAGTTGACCGTGTCGCGCGCCCGTAAGATCCAGAAGTTCCTGTCGCAGCCGTTCCACGTGGCCGAACAGTTCACCGGCTTCAAGGGCAAGTACGTGAAGCTGGCCGATACGATCAAAGGTTTCACCGAAATCTGCGATGGCAAGCACGACGACCTTCCGGAACAGGCATTCTACATGCAGGGCACGATCGAAGAAGTGATCGAGAAGGCCGCGCAGATGAAGAAGGGCAACTAGGACCCGCATATGGCGGAAACGTTCGAACTCGAAGTGGCAACTCCGGACCGTCTGCTGGTCAAAGACCAGGTGACGGAAGCCCAGATTCCCGCATTAAACGGGTTTCTGGGTGTGTTGCCGGAACATGCTCCGCTGCTGTCGGAACTGGGCAGCGGACTGCTGTCCTACACGGTCGGTGGCAAGGCGCATTCGGTGGTGGTGTCCGGCGGTTGGGTGGAAGTGCAGCCCCACGGGACACGTGTACTGGCGAAGACGGCGGAGCGGCCGGACGAGATCGATCTGAAGCGCGCCCAGGAGTCCCTGGACCGTGCGGAACGGCGTTTGAAAGAGTCAGGGGAATGGGATATCGCTCGTGCCTTGCAGGCGGCGGAACGTGCCCGTGCCCGTGTGGAAGCCGCGTCGAAATCGGGCCGTTAATGGCTTATCGGCGTTGGGTCTGCTAAACTAGTTAGGTTGACATGCCGGGTGGGCAAGTCAACTTTCCGGATCGGGCCGTAGCGCAGCCTGGCTAGCGCGCTTGCTTGGGGTGCAAGAGGTCCCGGGTTCAAATCCCGGCGGCCCGACCAAATAAACCCTACGTTTTGACCCCACTTGTTGGGGTCTTACTGTTTGAGCTCTGCGATGAAAACGTTGCCTTTGGCCTCGTTGAATTCGTAGGCAACGCGGGTGCCGTCGGGCGACCAGCGGGGGTAGCGCACGTACTGGCGCAGGGGCAGGTCCGGGGTGAGACGCCGGAGTTGACGGGATTCGCGGGAGACAGCGTGGATGGCCCAACCGTCTCCGGTGTTGCCGGCGAGGATGAGTTGCTTGGAGTCGGCCGACCAGCCGCCGGCGTACCAGGTGCCGGGCTGGGTGACGAGAGGCGTGATGTTGCCTCCGCTGGCGGGAATCACCCAAACCTCCGTGGCGCCTGGGCGCAGGCGCTGCACTTCGATCCACTGATTGTCCGGGGAGAGGCTGGCGAAGCCGTGGGCGAGCGGGCCCTGGGTAAGTTGGGTGCGCTGCCCGGTGGTCATATCCAGCTTCCAAACCTGATGCAGCGGGTCGATGCTATGGAAGACGACGGTCCGCCCATCGGCGCCAAAGAACGGCTGGACGATCGGGGCGGAGACTGCGTGGACAGCGACCGCGCCATCGGCGAGCGAGATGTCGTGGATTTCCTGTCCCCGCGCATTCGGGGCAACGGCGAGATATCGAACGACGCTTCCGTTGTTGACAAAGCGCGGGTAGTGCTGGCTATGGGTGCCGCGTCCGAGGGAAACCGGCGCGGACCCATCGAGACGGTGGAGCCAGGTCTGGGCCGGGCGGCCGACGGGCAGTTTGGTGTAGAGGATGGCTTTGCCATCGTCGGCCCAGACCGGCATGTTGTAGCGGTAGCCGGTGTCGCGGACGATGTCGGCGGCGGCGCCGGTGGAGAGGTCCTTCACCATAATCTGGCTGGCGCTGAGGACGGCGCTATAGGAAAGGCGCGTGCCGTTGGGAGATATAGCCAGATCGCGTGGCGCGCCGAGGCTGGGGTGGTAGATGAGCTCCGGATTTCCGGCCGGGGTAAGGCTGGAGGGCTGGAGCGGGAGATGCCAGACGCCGATGTCGCCGTTGAGTTTGGCGCTGATGTAGTAGAGATGGCGGTCATCCCGAGAGAAGCAGGCGCTGCCGATGCCGACGGTAATGCCGCCAGCGAGTTCGAAGTGTTTCCGCGGCGCGCTGCCCTCGATGGGAATGGACCACAGACTGGCGACACGGGACACGTAGTTGATGAAGCGGATTTCCTTACTGTCCGGGCTCCAGGAGGGAAAGGCCTGACCGCCGGTGAAGGTGGCGTGGGGCGTTAGCTCCCGGGGCGTGCCGCCGGCGGCGGGGACGATCCAGAGGGAGGACTCCGGGACGGGGAAGTAGAAGTCGGTGGGGCTGAGGCTGGGGCGATGCTGGGAGAGGAAGGCGATCCATTTCCCGTCGGGTGACCAGACGGGCTGGGCGCCGAATTGGGTTAGCCGTTCGATGTTGCCGCCGTGGGTGGGGGTGCGGTAGATGCCGGGCGTTTTGAAGGAGCTGAAGGCGAGAGACTGGCCGTCGGGGGAGAACGTTGGGAAGAAGTTTTGGCCGGCGTTGGCGGTGACCTGGGTATCACGGCCATCGCCTTCGACGGGGCGGACGTAGATTTCAAAAGAACCGGAGCGGTCAGAGGCGTAGGCCAGGAGATGGCCGTCGGGGGAGAAGGTGGCGTTGACGTCGAGACCGCTGCCGGCGGTGACCTGGGCGTTGGTGAGGAAAAGGGGAATGGCGGCGGGGGATTGGCGGTAATAGAGAAACGCGCCCAGTGCGAGAAGGGGAATGGCGGCGAGGGGGTAGAGGCTGCGGCGAGGCGAGATCTGTTTGGACGGCGGGTCGGCGTCGGGTTGGGCGAGGAAACGGTAGCCGATGGTGGGAATGGTTTCGATGAAGCGGGGTTCCTTTGAATCGTCGCCGAGGGCCTTGCGGAGTTGGGCGACGGCGCGGGTGAGGGCGTTGTCGGTGACGGCGGTATCGGGCCAGACGGCGGTCATGATCTCGTCCTTGGAGACGGCGCGGCCTGTATTTTCGATGAGAAACTGCAGGAGGCGGAAGGCCTTCGGTTCGAGGGGGCGCGCAACGCCATCGACGGTAAGTTGTAGATTCGAATGATCTACGACGACGTTACCGAAGCGATGGGTCTCTTTGACGTGCGGCATCACAAAAGCATTATCCTCTCCGGGAGAACCATCACGGTCTCCTCACGACTTCTGTAGGGCTGGGCGGCTACCTTGCCGTCATGACCCTTTCCCTTCGATTCAGCCTATTGATTTTAGCAACCGCCTGGACGGCGGCGGCTACTCCGTTAGCCGTCCGCCAGGGGCGTCCGGTGGTGGACGGAGTGTACGTGAACGGGAACGGACCGTTTCGCTTCCTCCTGGACACGGGCGCGGAAAGCAGCCAGTTAGATGTACGCGTGGCGAAAGAGATTGGACTCGTGGCGGAGTACCGGGTGGAGTTGGCGGCGCTGGGCGGCATGCGGCGGGTGCCA
>CANIFK010000263.1 GCA_947466555.1 Acidobacteriota bacterium
ATCCCCGTCGTCGCCACACTCCCCACCAGCACCACAAACATCACCGGATTCTTCGCCTGGTGCCGCGGGTCCAGTTTGCAGACCGCCTGCCACGCCGCCGAAACGACGATCGCGCGATGAAACAAAGGTTGAGATTTCATACGAGTTCCCTACCGCGCCACAAAGCGCAAATGTTCAACAATCGGACCCAGCGCCAGCGCCGGAATAAAGGCCAGTGCGCCTACAATCACCACCGTCGCCGCCAGCAGTCCCACGAACAGCGACGTATGCGTCGGCAACGTCCCCGGCCCCACCGGCAACACCTTCTTCTGCGCCAACGACCCGGCCAGCGCCAGCACCGGCACCGCCACCCAGTACCGCGAAAACAACATCGCCAACCCGCCCACCACATTCACCAGCGGATTGTTCGCGCCATACCCCGCAAACGCGCTGCCGTTGTTATTCCCCATCGATGTGAACGCATAGAGAATCTCCGAAAACCCATGCGGCCCCCGCGCCAGCAACCCGCTCAGCCCCATCGGAAACACCACCCCGATCGCCGTCCCAATCAGCACGCAAGCCGGCGGTATCAGAATCGCAATGGAAACCATCTTCATCTCCTGCGCCTCAATCTTCTTCCCCAGATACTCCGGCGTACGCCCCACCATCAGCCCCGCCAGAAACACCGCCAACACCGCGAACAGAACCAGCCCATACACGCCCGACCCCACCCCGCCAAAAATCACCTCCCCCAACTGCATCAGGAACAGCGGCACCAGTCCGCCCAGCGGCGTAAACGAATCCAGCATCGCGTTCACACTGCCATTCGAAGCCGCCGTCGTCGCCGCCGCCCAGATGCCCGAATTCACAATGCCAAACCGCACCTCCTTCCCCTCCATGTTGTTCGCCTCCGCATACACCACCACCAGCGTCAGCGGCACCAGAATCAGCACCATCACCGCCAGCAGCGCCCACCCCTGCCGCTTGTCCCCGATCATCTGCCCAAACGTCCGGCACAGCGCCGCCGGAATCAACAACAGCGCCAGCATCTCCAAGAAATTAGACAGCGGCGTGGGATTCTCAAACGGGTGCGCCGAATTGGCGTTGAAGAACCCGCCCCCATTCGTTCCCAACTGCTTAATCGCTACCTGCGAAGCCGCCGGCCCCGTCGTGTCCAGGTTCTGCACCACACCCTGCCCGATCAGCACAATCGCCAGCACCACCGACAGCGGCAACAACACATACGAAGTCACCCGGTACACATCACTCCAGAAATTCCCCAACGCATTCACCGACCGCGCCGCAACGCCCCGCGCCAACGCCGCCATCACCGCAATCCCACTCGCCGCCGAAACAAAGTTCTGCACCGTTAGAGCCACCATTTGCGTCCCGTGACTCAGCGTCGTCTCCCCGCCGTAGTTCTGCCAGTTGGTGTTGGTCGCAAAACTCACCGCAATGTTCCAAGCCGTATGTGGCTCCACCCCCGGCAAATGCAGCGGATTCCACGGCAGCCAGCCCTGCAATCGCAGCACCGCATACACCGCCGCCACGCCCAAACAATTGAACGCCAAAAACGCCGCCGCATACACCTGCCACGCCATCTCCGGCCCCGGGTCGGACGGTCGCGGCGCCCGCCCCGCCAGCACCGCCGCCATGTAATCCCCCAGCGGCCTCACCAACGCCAGCAAAACCCCAAAATAAACAGCAAACTGAACCCAATCATTCCCAGTCATCAGAATTTCTCCGGTTTCAAAAGGGCAAACACCAGGTAGCCCAGCAGCGCGCCCGCAACGGCATAGAACGCAATCATGACCGCTCCTTCACGAACAGCCGCGCCGTCCCCGCGAAAAACGCCAAAGTCAGAATCAGAAAAACAGCGTCTTGCATGTCTCCAATCTGCCGGAATGTCCGCGAAGACTTTGTAAGGATCCCGGCCACGGCCATAAAGAAAATGCAAAGATCTGTGAATGCGCCTGCTGTTCCTCCTCGCCGCCCTCCCCGCCTTCTCCGCCACCCACCAGATCGTCGCCGAAACCTACCACCACACCTTCTCCGCCGCCCACCCCGTCCTCCTCCGTATCCAACCCGGCGACACCATCTCCACCAAAACCGTCGACTCCGCCGGCTTCGACTACCAACTCATCCGCCGCACCAAAACCCACGGCAACCCGCTCACCGGCCCCTTCTACATCGAAGGCGCCGAACCCGGCGACGCCCTCCTCGTCCGCATCGATAAACTCACGCCCAACCGCCCCACCGGCTACACCGGCCGCTCCGTCGGCGTCAAAGATCTCCCCGATAATCTCCAAGCCCCCACCCCCGATCCGGACGCCGTCATCAAGGGCTACAACTACCTCGTCCCCTGGGTCATCGATCTCAAATCCAACACTTCCCGCCCCAAGGATTCCGCCCCCAATTTCTCTTTCCCCAACCGCCCCATGCTCGGCTGCATCGGCGTCGCCCCCGAAGGCAACTACTCCCCCCGCTCCGGCCCCGCCGGCTACTGGGGCGGCAATATCGACTACAACTGGGTCCGCCCCGGCACCACCGTTCTCCTCCCCGTCTTCCACTCCGGCGGCCTGCTTTTCTTCGGCGACGGCCACGCCCTCCAAGGCGACGGCGAAGCCATCGGCTCCGGCGTCGAAACCTCGCTCGACGTCACCGTCACCGTCAGCCTCCGCAAGAAAGCCCGTCTCACCGGCCCCCGCGCCGAAACCAAGGACTACATCATCTCCATCGGCGCCAAGCCCGATGGCACTCTCAATCAGACCCTCGACATCGCCCTCACCGACATGCTCCGCTGGCTCATCGAAGAGCAACAAATGAAGCCCGCCGAAGCCCACCTCCGCATCGGCGCCAGCGCCTTGCTCGACATCGTCACCCTCTCCGGCTCCACCGCCGTCCGCCTCCCCCGCCGGTAAGCCATACATACGGGTGGACCGCCGGTCGCTCGCCGAAATGTGCCGCCGGTATCACGTAAGATAACTCACTCTCTTCGGCTCCGCCGTTCGCGGCGGAATGGGACCGGATAGTGATCTCAACATCCTGGTTGAGTTTGAACCCGGAGTCAGAATCGAAGCTGCTGTCCGGGCGAAGAATCGATCTGGTAACCAAGAGCGGCTTAAAACCCTGGGTGCGCCCTTCGGTAGTTAAAGACGCCCGCGTGATCTATGCGCGAGCCTGCCCCGGCTACAGCCGGCATTAGACAACGCACACACCAACAGCCTCCCCCAACGCCAACCGCCCCACCTGACATAAACTGAAAGGCCTATGCGCGCGCTCGCCCTCGCCCTCCTCGCCTTCCCCCTCCTCGCCCAGCACGGCCGCTATCTAAGCGATTCCAACAACCCCGCCATCGGCGACCCCAAAGCCATCGCCGCCGGCACCAAGCTCTTCATGGGCTCCTGCGCCGGCTGCCACGGCCCCGACGGCGGCGGCGGCGCCCGCGGGCCCAATCTCGTTCGCCGCTCCCTCTGGCACCCCCTCTCCGATGACGCCATTTTCCAGGTCATCCGCAAAGGCGTCCCCGGCACCGACATGCCGCCCACCAAGCTCGAAGACGATCAAACCTGGAACCTCGTCGCCTTCATCCACTCCCTCACCGGCCCCGCCAGCACCAACCCCGTCCCCGGCAACGCCGCCGCCGGCAAAGACATTTTCTGGGGCGCCAAGGCCGGCTGCGCCAACTGCCACGCCATCCGCGGCCAAGGCGGCCGCCTCGCGCCCGATCTCAGCAACGTCGGCGGCAGCCGCCCCTTGGCCGTCATCCGCGAGTCCATCCTCGAACCCGCGAAAGACCTCTCCTACCTCGGCAACGAAACCGCCGTCGTCGAACTCAAAAACGGCAAAACCATCACCGGCGTCGCCAAAAATCGCAGCAACTACTCCCTCCAAATCGTCGACGCCAAAGGCCGCCTCCACCTCCTCCAGATGGCCGACGTGAAGAAGTTGACGATCTCCGAAACCACCTCCATGCCGACGGACTTCGCCAAGCGCCTCACCCGCGACGAACTCCGCGACCTACTCGCCTACCTCGCCGCCCAGGACATCCGCCTCGAAACCGCAAAGGGTTCCAAGTAATGAAACGCGCACTCCTCTCCCTCCTGCTCGCCACCGCCGCCTTCGCTCAGGTGCGCAACGAAGACATCGTCAAAGGCCCCGGCGCCGATTGGCTCACCTACGCCGGCACCTACTCCGGCTGGCGCTATAGCCCGCTCAATCAGATCACCGCCGCCAACGCCAAAAACGTCGTCCCCAAATGGGTCTATCATGTCCCCGGCGCGCGCGGCCTCCGCAGCTCCCCCATCGTCTATCAAGGCGTTCTCTACATCACCAACACCAACTCCGTCTACGCCATCGACGCCCGCTCCGGCCGCCTCGTCTGGCAGTACGCCGACCCGCGCGCCAAAGAAGGCGGAGTCAACCGCGGCGCCGCCATCTGGGCCGACAAAATCTACTTCACCACCAGTGACAACTACCTGGTCGCCCTCGATCGCTTCACCGGCTCCCTCATCTTCAATCGCAAATTCGCCGACATCGAAAAAGGCACCACCTCCACCTCCGCCCCCGTCATTGCCAAGGGTAAGGTCATCGTCGGCAGCGCCGGCGGCGATGGCGGCATGCGGGGCTTCATCATGGCCCTCTCCGCCGACAACGGCGACGAACTCTGGAAGACCTACACCGTCCCCGCCAAAGGCGAAAAAGGCTCGGAAACCTGGGGCGATCTCATCGAATGGGGCGGCGGCGCAGCCTGGCTCTCCGGCACCTACGATGCGGAATTGAACACCCTCTACTGGACCACCGGCAACCCCTGGCCCGATTACAACGGCTCCGTTCGCCAGGGCGATAACCTCTACACCTGCGCCCTCCTCGCCCTTGATCTCGACACCGGCAAGATGAAGTGGCACTTCCAGTTCACTCCGCACGACACCCACGATTGGGACGCCCAAAGCTGGCCCGTGCTCATCGACACGCAGATCATGGGCAAGCCCCGCAAAGTCGTCCTCCACGCCAATCGCAACGGCTTCTTCTACGCGCTCGACCGCGTCACCGGCGAGTTCCTCCGTGCCACCCAGCTCATCGACAAAATCACCTGGGCCAAAGGCATCGATGACAAAGGCCGCCCCATCCTGCTCCCCAACAGCGAACCCACGCCCACCGGCAACTGGGTCTGCCCCAGCGTCAAAGGCGCAACGAACTGGATGGGCCAGTCCTACAACCCCGCCACCGGCCTGCTCTACGTCCTCACGCTGGAACAATGCGGCATGTACTTCCGCTCGTCCCAAAACCCCGAACCCATGAAGCACTTCTCCGGCGGCGGCGCCACGGAAGAAGGGGGCCAAGTCGTTCTCCGAGCCCTTGACCCTAAAACCGGGAAACGCGTATGGGAATACCCCATGACCGGCGCCGGCCGCATGTGGACCGGCACCGTCTCCACCGCCGGCGGCGTCATTTTCAGCGGTGATGACGACGGACACTTCGTCGCCCTCGACGCCAAAAACGGCAAGAACCTCTGGCACTTCAACGTCGGCGAACTGCTCACCGCCTCCCCCGTCGTCTACTCGGTGGACGGCAAGCAGTACGTCGCCATCGCCTCAGCTTCAGCGGTCTTCTCCTTCGGCCTCTTCGAACCGGCTGCCGGCGTCGAACCGCCCGTCATCCAGATGAAGAAGTAGCGAACTACTCAGCGCCGTCGGGCATCCGTGATTCGCCACAATGCCCGTGGCCGCAGCCGCACAGAATATCTGCCGTCTTTCCCTGGCCTTCGCAGTAGGTACTGCAGAAGCTGCTGTCTTCCTGAGCATCACATTGACAACTCGGATGGGCGCATTTCGTTTGTGAGTTTTCCATGGAATTTCTCTCCTGATCGAAAACCCCGGATTACCGGGCGCCCATGCGCAACACCGGCTTGTCGGTAGTCGCAAAGTCGGCTGACGCTTCACCGGACGACGAAATATCTTCCGCCCCGGCAGCCTTCAAGATATCCTTCGCACGAGTTCCCCACGCGCTGTCGTCGCAGTGAACGGAAAGCAGTATACCGCCGTCCTTCACCCGGCCCTCGTAGCGCTGTGCTTCGTACTCGGGAATCCCCAACCCCACCAGCGCGCCGCTCGCCCCGCCCAGAACCGCGCCCGCGCCCATACCCGCCAACGCGGCCATAATCGGACCCGCGGCAATAAACGGCCCAACACCCGGAATCGCCAGTGCGCCAATGCCCACCAGCCAGCCCAGCACGCCGCCGGTCACAACGCCAGCCGCGCCGCCCGTCACCGCTCCCTCCGGTGACTTCGTGGAATTCTCCACGCCCATGTCCTTCGTACCCAGCGTCTCCGGCTGCAACACCGAGATGTCCGCCGCCCGGAAGCTGTGGTTCCGCAGTTGGCCAAGCGCCTCTTCCAACTGCATCTGGCTCTTCATAATGCCGTAAACCGAAATTTTCTTGCTCATTGTGTTTTCTCCAAACTGTCGTTTCTCGATGGGGGAAAGGTGGTTATTTCGACGGAGCGATTTCCAACAGATTCTCGACCTTCGCGGCCCCGGCAATCTTGTTGGCAATGCCCTCGATCAGTACTTTTTCGTCAACCGATTTCACCGGCCCGCGCAGCGTCACTGCCCCGTCCCGGCTGATGATCTTGATGTTCTTCGCATACGTCGACATCGTCTTGTTCTTCGCCACTCCCTGCCGGATCGCCCGCGTCAACGCCAAGTCCGACTTCGAGTTCGATTGCGTCCCCGCCGTGACCGCGTCCTTCACGTCGTCGCGCTTGTTCACCTTCGAATTGTCCGGAGCCTGCGCCATGGCGGTAGCCATCGTCAGCACCGCAGCTATATAGATAAACCGAGTCATAAAATTCACTCCCACCCATCCCACTGCATCTCAGTGGCCACGCAAAAACTCGCAAACAGACCACAAAAGCCCCGCCCTCCGGCAACATGCCACCAAGTGACCACCGTTGGTCACCCGAGCGCCCCCCGCCGAAGTTGGATATTCTTGCTCAAGAAAAGAGACCGTGTGAATCCCTCGTTCTGGATCCGTCTAGCCCCCGTCTTCCTCACCGCCGCCCTCGCCGCCCAAAGCATCGTCCCCAACGATAACCGCACCCCCGCCGGCACCCTGAAGGACGGCGTCCTAACCCTCCAACTCAATCTCACCAAAGCCGACTGGCATCCCGAAGCCAACGACGGCGAAACCATCCCCGCC
>CANIFK010000264.1 GCA_947466555.1 Acidobacteriota bacterium
CGGCGAGGGTGGCGGTGCCTTGGGCTTTGGTATCGAACTGCACGCGGTGTCGATTGGTGAGACGGTTGCCGGCGACGCGTACGTCCCATTGCGGGAGGACGATTTTGAGGCCGGTTTGCTGGTCATCGATGTGCAGCGAGCCGTTGGTGGCGGTGACGGATTGGGCCAGATATTGGAGGGAATCGCCGGAGGCGCTTTGGGATTTGGGGAGATTGGAAAGGCCGTCGGCATTGATGACGAGCCAGAGTTCGGGGTGAAGGAGGGAGCCCGAGGTGATGACGACGTGGCCGCGGAGGAGTTCCCAGAGGGAGAGTTTGAGCGCGACAGATTCGATTTTGGCGAGCGGCGGGAGGGAGGGTTCGGGCGTGACAACGACGCCGTTCATGCTGGCCTGGAGAGAGAGGAGATTGAAGTCGAGGCCGGAAGCTTCCAGGCGGACGCCCTGGGCGGCGAGGGCGCGTTGGAGTTTAGCCAGGGCCAGGCGCTTCATGGGCGGCGTGTGGAGAAGCGCCACGCCGGCGATGACGAGTCCTCCGACCGAGAGGCCGGCGATGCGGATGAACCTGGTTCGCAAAGGGTCCTTTTTGCTTAGCGGCTGGACTTCAGGAAGGATCGGACTTTGGCGGCTTCGGGGGCTTTTGGTTCGAGGCGAAGGAAGTTGTTGAAGGATTCGACCATTTTGTCGGGCCGTTTGCTGTTGCTGTAGGCGAGGCCGGCGTAGTAGTAGGCGTAGGCGTTTTCGGCGTCCTGTTTTATCGCGGTTTCGAGTTGGGGAATCGATTCTTTGTACTGTTTCTTGAGGACGGCGAGCATGCCGCGGTAGTAGGGAAGTTCGGCGTGATCGGTTTGTTTGGCGGCGGCGGCGTCTACGAGTTCGGTGGCCTTGTCGTATTGTTTTTCAGAGGCGAAGGCGGCGGCTTGGGCGAGTTGGACATCGGCGGAATCGGGACTGGCGGCGGCGGCCTTTTCGAGAACGGGGAGGGCTTCGTCGGCCTTGCCCTGGCGGACGAGAGCAAGGCCGAGTACGCGGAGCGCTTCGGTGTTCTGCGGGTCGTCATCGACGACGGCGCGGAGTTCTTTTTCGGCGGCGGCGTAGTCACGGGCGCGGAATTTTTCCAGGCCCTGGTTGAGGTCCGCGGCGGCGCATATGCAGGCTACGGCAATCGATAGAATGATTCGAATTCGCATAGAGTCCTCCGACCTACTCTGGATGCGGCACAGAGGGAGTTCGTTTCCTACGCATTTCTAATGAAACAGGATGGTGTGTTTTGCTATCTATTGATGGGGGCGGGATGCGCTTAGCGAATCTGTGGCCGAGTCTGCAAACAACCGCGGAGAATTGGGTTGCGCACGATGCGCCGCGATTGGGCGCGGCGCTGGCGTTTTATACGATTTTGTCGATGTCGCCGCTGGTGCTGCTGGCGGTGGCGATTGCGGCGTTGGTGTTTGACCGGACGTCGGCTCAGAACGAGTTGCTGTACCAGGTGCAGGGGATGGTGGGGGACCAGGGGCGGCAGTTGGTGGAGGGGATATTGGAGTCGGCGAGGCAGCCGGCGTCGGGAATTTTTGCGTCGACGGTGAGCGTATTGACGCTGCTTTTTGGGGCTTCTGGCGTGTTTTCCGAGTTGCGGGCGGCGCTGAACCGGATTGCGGGGAGCGGGAACGACCAGACGATGAGTTTTTACCGGATGGTGCGGGAGAGCCTGTTTTCGTTTGGGATGGTGCTGGCGATTGGATTTTTGTTGATGGTGACGCTGGTTTTTAGCGCGACGCTGGCGGCGATTGGGAGCTTTTGGGGGACGTCGTTGCCGGTGCCGGCGGGGGTGCTGGAGGGGTTTAATTTCCTAGTTTCGCTGGTGAGCATTGCGGGGTTGTTTGCGTTGATGTTCCGGTATATTCCGGATGAGACGGTGCCGTGGCGGGATGTGATGGCGGGGTCGGTGGTGACGGCGTTGTTGTTTACGTTGGGGAAGACGCTGATTGGGTTGTACTTGGGGAAGGCGAGTGTGGGGTCGGCGTATGGGGCGGCGGGGTCGTTGATGGTGTTGACGGTGTGGGTGTATTACTCGGCGCAGATTTTCTTTTTTGGGGCGGAGTTTACGCATGTTTGGGCGCGGGTGAGAAGGGAGGAGGAGGAGGGGTAGTTTGGGCGGGATTTGAAGGGGGGATCGTCTTGGCGATGCCGAGCCGGAAGCCCTCCTGGGGCGCGAAATGGCAATAGAAAATAGAACAGCCCGCCAGAGGCGGGCCGGTCGAACTTAAATTTTATCTGGAGCCACCCGCGAGAGTCGAACTCGCGACATCCTGATTACGAATCAGGTGCTCTACCAACTGAGCTAGGGTGGCCCGAGAGTTTTTATTATACCAAGGTCCGGGCCCGCTGTCACATGCGCTGGCACTTTGGACAGAAATGGGTGCCTCTTTGGGTCACGACTATACGCTGGATTTCGGTTCCGCATGCCCGGCATGGCTCCCCTTCCCTGCCGTAGACCCGGTGGCTGTCCTGGAAAGATCCTTTGCGGCCTTCCGTATCCACATAGTCCGAGATCGATGATCCGCCGCTCGCTATGGCTTGCTCCAGGATTTCTACAATTTCCCGGTGGAGGATTTGGGCGCGTTTTTTTGTGATGCCTTCGGCTAACGGGTGGATGCCGGCACGGTGGAGGGCTTCGTCGACGTAGATGTTGCCAAGGCCTCTTACGAAGGCTTGGTTTAAGAGAACGGTCTTGATGCGGCCCCGTTTTTCCTGGAGGCGGGCGGCGAAGTCTTGCGCAGATATTTCCAGGGGGTCGGGGCCGAGGCGGGCTACGTTTTCGGGCAGCGTCTGGCTCCACGCCATCCTGCCGAATTGGCGGATATCGTCGAACAACAGACGACAGCCGGTGAGGACGAATTCGGCGCGGAGGTACGGAGTGGGGTCGCCATCGATCAGTAGTTTGCCGGTCATCCCGAGATGAATGGCCAGGGTGCCGTGATCGAATTTCAGGAGGATGTGTTTGCCGTGGCGGGTGACCGATTGCACGGTGTGGCCGGCGAGGTCGGGCTCCGGGGCGCCGCGCATGACTCTCGGGGCGAAGAACTCCGCTGACAGCACTCTGCGGCCGGTGATTCTTGGCGCGAGCGCGCGGACGATGGTTTCGACTTCGGGTAGTTCGGGCACTTAGAGCGTCGTATCGACGTCGATCAGAACGTCGTCGCCTTCCACTTTCACCGGATAGCGGCGGACGACGATCTCCGGGTTGAAGTCGCAGGCGCCTGTGGTGCAATCGAACTCCCAGGCGTGCCAGGGGCAGACGACCATATTGCCGTGGAGGGCGCCCATAGCCAACGGGCCGCCGCGGTGGGGACAGTGGTTTTCAAGGACGTGGATTTCTCCCGCCACGTTGCAGAGGGCGAACTGCTGTTCCCCATTGCGGAATTCGAGCAGCGCCCCGGGGGTCAACTTGGCCAGCGACGCGGCCTTCACAAACGCCATATAGAATAAACCTACCATGCGATTCGCTCCGGCCCTGTTGCTTCCGCTCCTTCTTCTTTCCGCTTGCCAAAAGACGGACAACAAAGTGATCGGCGTGGTGCCCAAAGGCGCCAACCACATCTTCTGGCTGACCGTGAAAGCAGGAGCGGAGAAGGCCGCGGGGGAGGCCGGTTATTCGGTGGAATGGAACGCGCCGGCGCTCGAGATTGACGCCAAGCGGCAACAGGACATTATCGAATCCATGGTGAACCGGAAGCTGGCTGGGATTGCGCTGGCGCCGGTGGATAAGAAAGCCCTCGTCAACATTGTGGATCGCGCGTCCGCGGCTGGCATCCCGACGGTGATCTACGATTCCGATGTGGACACGGCGAACCGGGTGGCCTACATCGCCACCGATAACAAAGAGGGCGGGCGGATGGCGGCGCGCCGGGTGGGCGAGGTTTTGGGCGGGAAGGGGAAGGTGGGCGTGATTGGGTTTATGGCGGGCAGCGCATCAACGATGGAGCGGGAGGACGGATTCCTGGAAGAATTGAAGGCGAAGTTTCCGGGAATTGAGATGGTGGGGTTGCAGTTCGGCATGGCCGACCGGGCGAAGGCGATGGCGGTGACGGAGAACATGATGACGGCGCATCCGGATTTGGCGGGGCTTTTCGCGGATAACGAGTCGAGCTTGTCCGGGGCGGTGCAGGCGTTGAAGAGCCGGGCGAACAGGAAGATCAAGCTGGTGGGGTTTGACGCGTCGGACGCGCTGATTGCGGATTTGAAAGAGGGCTGGATTGATTCGCTGGTGCTGCAGGATCCGTTCCGGATGGGGTATGACTCGGTGAAGGCGATTACCAGGAAGTTGGGTGGGGAGACGGTGGCGGGGCGGCAGGACTTGCCGGCGACTCTGGCGACGCGGGAGGACCTGCAGGCCGGTCGGGTGGCGAAGCAGTTGTTGCCTGGGTTTGTCCAGGTGAGCGGGGCGCACTAGCGGGCTACGCCGCGGGGCCGCATTTGCGGGCGGCTTTGACGGCTCGATCGTAGATTTCCTTCCACTCCGTGCTGGGGCCGCCGGCGGCTTTGGCGAGTTCATCGTACTGGCCGATACTGCGGTGCAGGAGAGAGCAGCCGGCGGGTTTGTCGGCGGGGAGAAGCGCGTCACCGTGGTAGTAGTGCAGTTCGGCCTGAATGGCTTTGGCGCGGGCGCTGCCGGTTTTGGCGAGAAAGGTGGCGGCGGCGACGGAGCCCTTTTCGAATTCGGCGCGGGCGGCTTCGGGCTGCCCCATGGCTAAGCGGAGACGGCCAAGATCCTGGTAGGCTTCGGTTTGGCGCACGAACCAGTAGACATTTTCATTGGGCGGGTGGGCGACGATTTCAACCTGGCGGTCGAAGTAGCCCTGGGCTTCCTGGAGGCGGTTCATGCGCATGAGGAGCCGGCCTAGCCCATTACAGGCAATGGCCTCGGCGAGCCGGCCTTCGGTGGGACCGGGATAGCGGCCAGACATCACGGACACCTCGAGGTGGCGGCGGAGAACGCGGAGGCACTCCTCCAGACGGCCAACATCATCGAGCATCCAGCCGAGGTAGCGGAGACCGAAGCGGAGGCTCAACAGGGCGCTGCTGTTGCCGGGATCTTCGGCGAGGATGGCTTCGGCGAGGTCGACCCCGTCGCGGAGGGCGAGTGCTTCGGTGACGAGATTCCGGTGGATGAGCACGATGGGCGCGCGGGTGAGGATGGCGGCTTTTGCTTCGCGGCACGGCAGATCGAGGCAAGCCGGGGCTTCGCGAACGGCGCGGACGGCGAGGCGGGTCTGGGTGAGGGCGATTTCGGAGAGTTTCGGGTTGCCGGAAGCAAAGGTCTCGATGGTGTCGGCCAGTTGCAGCCGGGTGAAGGCGACGCTGCCGCGCGAGAAGGGGTTGATGGGCAGTTGTTCGTGGACTTCGACGGCTTTTTGGGCGAATTCGATGGCCTTGGCTCCATCTCCGGCGGAGGCGCTGAGGCGGGAGTATTCGAAGTAGAGCATGATGCGTTCTTGTTCGGCGGGTTGGCGGGTGGCGGTGGCACCGAGGGCGTCGAGGAGGGGCAGGGCTTCGTCCAGGGCGCGACGGCCTTCCGTTACCTGCCCCATGTTGATGGCGCTCCAGCCTAGGCGGCGGAGGGAGATGGCAAGCTGAAGGCGATCGGCATCGGTTCCCTTGTCACGCAGGGTTTCGCGCCAGAGGAGCGACGCTTTCTGGTAGCTTTCGTGGGCTTCGAGCCGGGCGGTCTGATAGCCGGAAAGGGCGAAAAAGGCCGCGGCGAGTTCGCGGCGGAGAGCGGGATCTTTGGAGGCATCGGGATAGATGCCATCGAGGTACTTTTTTTCGTCGGAAGCGAGCTGATTGAGCAGGGCGGTGTTGCCGGTGAGCCGGGTCAACTGGCTTTTGTAGTCGGCGATGACGGCGGGAGCGGTTATGCGGAGTTGCTCGTGGCGCTGGCGGGCGAGTTGCCAGTCGCGGGCGGTTTTGAGACCGGCGGCGGAGAGGAGAGTGAGACAGATGGCGGCGGCCAATACCGCGCCGCGATGGCGGCGGGCGAAGCGGGTGGCGTGGTACCAGAGAGCGCCTTTGCGGGCGACGACGGGGAAGCCATCGAGGTAGCGCTGGAGGTCGGCTGCGAAGTCAGTGGCGGAGGCGTAGCGGCGCGCGGGATTGCGATCAAGCGCTTTGCCGATGATGGCGTCGAGATCGGCACCGATGCCGGGGGCGAGGGAAGAAGGGGGAGCGGCATCGGTTTCGGTGACCTTGCGGACGGCCTGGAGGAGGTTGAGGCCCGAGAGATCGTGGGGCGGGTGGGCGGCGAGCATTTTGTAGAGCACGGCGCCGAGGGAGTAGATATCGCTGAGGAGGGTGGACGGTTCGCGGAGCAGTTGCTCGGGGCTGCCGTAGGTGGGGGTGAGGGCGGAATTGGCGGCGTCTGTCTGGTCGGCGGCGGGGGTTTCGGGCTGGATGAGTTTGGCGATGCCGAAATCGAGGACCTTGGGCTGGCCGGCGGGGGTGACGAGGATGTTGGACGGCTTGAGATCGCGATGGACGATTTGGCGTTGATGGGCCGCTTCGACGGCTTCGACGACGCGGAGGAAGAGGCGGACCTTTTCGCGGACGGGGGCGGAGAGGTTGAATTCATCGATGGGGCAGCCGTTTTCGACATACTCCATGACGAGGTAGAGGGCGCCATTTTCGGTGGCGCCGCCATCGATGGCGCGGGCGATGGCGGGATGTTCGAGCATGGCGAGGATGCGGCGCTCGGAGTGGAAGCGGCGGACGGCGTCGGGGTCGGCGTGTTCGCGGTTAATCTTGAGGGCGGCGTACTGGGTGAAGACGCCGTCGGCGCGTTGGGCGAGGTAGACGCGGCCCATGCCGCCTTCGCCGAGAAGGCGGAGGATTTCCCACGGGCCGATCCGATGGCCGATGTAGGAATCGTCCCAGAGGAGGGGGGAGGCGATGGGGACGCCGAGGAGTTCATCGTCTTCGGAGTAGTTGGCGCAGATTTCGAGGACACGGGCGCGGAGGGCTGCGTCGTCACCACACTCCTGGTCAAGGAGGGCATCCCAATCGGCGCGGGGCAGGTCGAGCAGGCGGTTGGAGAGGGCGCAGATGCGTTTCCACTGCTCGGTTGAGTTTTGAGGCAATTCCACCCAATTATTCCAGTGATCGGTCTGTTCTTGCGGGCCGGGCGGA
>CANIFK010000265.1 GCA_947466555.1 Acidobacteriota bacterium
AGAGGGTGGAAGGGCCGGGGTCAAACGAGAAACCAGCGCGGAGGGTAGCAGCGCGGACGGCGGCGAATACGGGATTTTTGGCGCAGAGGAAGGCATCGCCGAGGGCGCCGGGGAGGGCCCCTGGGGAGGGCTTGTCATCCTGGCGAAGCAGGACGGAGAGTTGGATCCCGGTGGACATGATCAGCGTTCCAGAAGGAGGTTTTCTTCGAGGGTCTCGAGGAAAGCGGTGACGTCGGCGCGAGCGGTATCGGGCGGGACATCAAATTCGGCGACGAGGAGATCGGCGATTTCGGACTCCTGTTTCCCTTGGGAGATGGCGATCCAGATGAGTGAGCCGACGGCGTTGAGGTTGATGGAATGGCCGGGAACAATTTGAATCTGAACTATGTTGTCATCGGATTTCTGCCATTCGGCACCAGCGGCGATCTTCATGGGGCGGCTCCAGTTTGGGAAAGGTGGGGTTGACAATAGCGTATCTGGAGCGGAGCGGCGGTGTAAACGTCAGCGTTCGCGCCAGCGGCGGAGCAGGGGGTAAGTGAGGCCGTGAACGAGGAAGCGGAACTTTTGAACGGGGCCGCCGCAGAGGGCGGTTTCTTTCAGAAGATAGGCGAATTTAAACCAGTTGGAGCCATCCCACTGGGAGTAACGGACGGAGGGGAGGAGTTGCTGGGCGCGGCGAAAGCGGGAGGGAACGAGAGCGGCCAGGGGGACGGCGCATTGCCATTCGGACTGGAGGAGGGCACAGGTAAGCAGAACGGTGGGCCACAGGCGGAGGGCACCGGTGCTGGCGGCGATCCGGGGCCAATCGAGAGAGGGTTGATGGTTTAGGAGCAGGACGATGTCGTAGACCCAACGGGCCTGGCACCAGCGGTGGGAGGCGGCGTGGGCGGCGAGGTGGACGAACTCGTCTTCGGGGTTGAGAACGCGAACGGTATAGCCGTTGGTTAGCTGCTGAGGGATGCTGGCGGCGAGGAAGGGGCGGGCGTCGGGGCGGATACCGAACAATGAGTGAAGACGGACGTGGAGTTCGAGGAGGGGGCCTGAGGGGTGTTCGTAGGTCGCGTCGTGGCCGAGGAGGAGGGTGGTCTGGCTGGGGACGGACTGCGACGGGGTGTAGCCGAGGGCGAGGATGGCGGCGTGGGCAGCGGGGAAATTGGCGGGGTCGATGAGGAAGTCAAGATCGCTGTAGGTACGGAGGTAGGGAGGATTGTAGTAGCGCTCGCCGAGGGGGACGCCGTTGAGGACGAGGAAGGGGACGGAGGCGGCGTCGAGGGCGCGGCCGATGCGGGTGACCCAGAGGAGGCCGCGCTGATGCGAGAGTTCCTGGATGGCGAGGGATTCGGAGTCGCCGAGGGCGAGGGCGATGGGGCCGGCGACGCCGGCGAAGAGGGCGGATTGGCGTAGTTGGGTGAGATCGCCGGAGGGCGGGGCGCCACGGAGGATGGCGATGAGGCGGGCCTCCTGCTCGGCCGGGAGGAACATGGCGGATTCGGCGGCGGGCATGGCTGCGGGAAGCCTTGATGATAGCTCCGGAAGGGGGCTTTTGACCATACCCCCGGTTTCTGCTATTCTGGAAGTCTTGTAACGATTGCAGGGAGATCGTCTGTCCATGAGCACTGTAGTTCCGTCTGGGAAAAACATCCAGAGAAATTGGTACGTGATTGACGCCGGCGAGATGGTTGTCGGCCGCGTTGCCACTGAAGTTGCCCGCATTTTGATGGGCAAACATAAGACCACGTATACCCCATACATCGATATGGGCGACCACGTCATCATCGTCAACGCCGATAAGGTTCGTTTGACCGGTAAGAAAGAAGACCAGAAGCTCTATCGCTATCACTCGGGCTATCCGGGTGGTTTGCGCGAAGTTGCCGCAAAACGCATGCGTCAAACTCGCCCGATCAAGATTCTGGAAGAAGCCGTGTCGGGAATGTTGCCGAAAAATAAACTGGGCAAGCAGATGTACCGGAAACTGAACGTCTACGCCGGCCCCCAACACCCCCACCAAGCGCAGACGCCGCAGGCGTTGTCGCTGTAGTATCCGAGAGAGGACAGTAGAGAAGTGGCTGCATTGACTCAATGGCTTGGCACCGGCCGCCGCAAGCGTGGCGTTGCCCGCGTGTTCCTGCGGAATGGTTCGGGCGCGATCGTGATTAACGGACGTCCGTACGATCAGTACTTTACGAATGAAAGCTCGCGGCTGCTGTGCCGTCAGGCCCTCCAGGCCACCGAAACGTCGGATAAGTTCGACGTTCTGGTGTTAGCCAATGGCGGCGGCATGACTGGCCAGGCTGGCGCGGTTCGCCTGGGTATTTCCCGTGCGCTCATCAACTTCAACGCGGAACTCCGCGGCAAGTTGAAGAGCATGGGCTACCTGACGCGCGATCCTCGCGAACACGAGCGCAAGAAATACGGGCAGAAGGGCGCCCGCAAGCGGTTCCAGTTCTCCAAGCGCTAATTCGCGCCTGGATGGGATCCGTTTCCATCAACCCGGATATTCCGCACATCTTTGCCGGCAGGACAAATCTCGTTTGGATGGTCCTGCCGGTTCGTGTGTGAATTCCACAAAACCTAGGAGCTACATTGCCTGCAATTTCCATGAAGGAATTGCTCGAAGCCGGCGTTCACTTCGGGCACCAGACCAAGCGCTGGAATCCAAAAATGAAAGAATACATTTTTGGCGAACGTAACGGGATCTACATTGTCGATCTGCAGAAGACCTTGAAATTGTTCAAGGAAGCCATGGCGTACGTGGCCGAGATGGCGTCGCAGGGGAAAAACGTCCTCTTCGTCGGCACCAAGCGGCAGGCGCAGGAGGCGATTGCTGAAGAAGCGGGCCGTTGCTCGATGTTCTACATCAATCACCGCTGGCTGGGCGGATTGCTAACGAACTATTCGACGGTGAAGCGGTCGATTGAGCGTCTGAAGATGCTCGAAGACATGCACGAGACGGGCAACTACGGTGGCCGGACGAAGAAGGAAATCGGACAGTTGGAGCGGGAACGCAAGCACCTGTCGCAGAACCTTTCGGGTATCCGTGACATGGGCCGGTTGCCGGACGTGCTGTTCGTGATCGACTCGAACAAAGAAGAGATCGCGGTGGCGGAAGCGCGGCGGCTGGGCATCCCGGTTGTGGCCGTGGTGGACACCAACTGCGATCCCGACCAGGTGGACTACGTGATTCCGGGCAACGACGATGCGTTGCGCGCGATCCGGTTGTTCACGAACAAGATTGCCGAAGCTTGCATTGAAGGCCGCCAGCAGGTGACCGAGAGCGAGCTGGGCACGATGGTGCAGGACGGCGACGAGAGCGTTGACCTGGAAAATGCCGAGCAGTATCTGGACCCGCAGTTCAGTGCGCAGCTGATGTCGGAAACGACGGCGGAAGCGCAGGACGACGAACTGGCTGGCGTGCCGGCGAAGTACAAAGCAAACCTCGTCGACGAATAAACGTCGAACCACTCCATTGGGCGATTGGCGATTCCCTTCCCGGGGCGGATCCAATCGCCCTTACTCCCCCCTTTTTCATACCGTTTCCAAACCAAGAGAGGCATTATGGCGGAAATCACCGCATTGATGGTGAAGCAACTGCGCGAGCGTACGGGCGCAGGCATGATGGAATGCAAGAAGGCCCTGGAAGAGGCCAATGGCAGCATCGACGACGCTGTGGACGTACTGCGTAAGCGCGGTATCGCTTCGGCTGCGAAGAAGGCGACGCGTTCGACCAAGCAGGGTTCGATCACGGTGGCGCTGAGCGGCGACCGGGCTGCGGGCACGATCCTGGAATTCAACTGTGAATCCGACTTCGTGGCGCGCACGGAAGACTTCCAGACGATGGTCGGCGAGCTGACGCAGCAGGCGTTGGAAGCGCCTCTGGGCACGACGCGCGACGCGATGTTGGAAGCACCCTACCGGGCCGACGCGACGCAGACCGTGCAGCAGATCATTGCCGGCAAGATTGGCAAGATCGGCGAGAACATGCAGATTGCGCGTTTCGAGAAGATCGAAGGCGGACTGTTGGGCACCTACATTCACCCGGGCGCGCAGTTGGGCGTGCTGGTGCAGGTGACTGGCGCCTCGCCGGCGACGGCTTCGAACGAAGAGATCCAGGAACTGTTGCGCGACGTGGCGATGCAGGTTGCCGCGGCCGATCCGCAGTTCGTGCGTCGCGAAGAAGTGACGACGGCGACGTTGGACAAAGAACGCGAAATCCAGCGCGAGCGCGCGCGGCAGGAAGGCAAGCCGGAGAAGGTCATCGACAAGATGATTGAAGGCCGGATGTCGAAGTACTTTGAAGAGTTCTGCCTGTTGGAACAGCCGTTCATCAAAGACAACACGGTGACGGTGGGCCAGCTGGTGGCCGATAAGGCCAAGAAGATTGGCGAACCGTTGGCTGTGGCCCGGTTTGTGCGCTACAAGGTTGGCGAAACGGCTCCGGCCGACGCGCCGGCTGAGGCGTAATCGAACGTGGCACAGTACGCTCGAATCCTTCTGAAGTTGAGCGGCGAGGTACTGGCCGGTGGGGGCGGTTTTGGCATTGACCAAGACTGCCTTCACCGGCTGGCAGCCGAAGTAGCGGAAGTTGCGCGAACGGGCGTGCAGATTGGCCTCGTTGTAGGCGGAGGGAATTTCTTCCGCGGGGTGAGCGCGGCGGCGCGCAATATGGACCGTGTGGCGGCTGACCACATGGGGATGCTGGCGACGGTGATCAACGCGATTGCGTTGCAGGACGCGCTGGAAAAGCAGGGCATTCCGACGCGGGTGATGACCGCGATTTCGATGGCCGCGGTGGCCGAGCCGTATATCCGGCGGCGGGCGATCCGGCATTTGGAAAAAGGCCGGATTGTGATCTTTGGCGCGGGGACCTCGAACCCGTATTTTTCGACCGACACGGCGGCGACGCTGCGCGGGTTGGAGATTCACGCCGATGTTGTGGCGAAGGCGACTGGCGTGGACGGGGTGTATGATAAAGACCCACGGAAACATGCCGATGCAGTTCGGTATGAGACCGTGTCGTTCCAGGACGTGCTGGCGAAGCAGTTGGGCGTGATGGACGCCTCCGCGGTGGCGATGTGCCGGGACAACAAATTGCCGATTTGCGTATTTGACCTGCGGCAGCCGGGGAATATCATGCGGGTTGCGATGGGCGAGACCGTCGGCACTATGATCAAGTAAGCGAGATAACTTCTATGTCAACGTTTCAAACTACCAAAGAAGTGGAAGCGAGCGCGAAGACGCGCATGGAAAAGGTGCTGGCCGATTTCCAGCACGACATGACCACGATCCGGACGGGCCGGGCGTCGGTGAACATGTTGGAGCCGGTGCAGATTGAGGCGTATGGTTCGATGATGCCCATCAACCATGTGGCGACGCTGCATGTGCCGGAGCCGGCGATGATCACGGTGCAGCCGTTCGACGTGTCGCAGATTGGCGCGATTGACAAGGCGATCCGGAACTCGGGGCTGGGGCTGAACCCGTCGAACGATGGGAAGATCATCCGGATTCCGATTCCGCCGTTGAACGAAGAGCGGCGCAAGGAACTGGCGAAGAAGCTGCACGGGATTGCCGAAGACCACCGGGTGGCGATGCGCAATGTACGCCGGGACTCGAATGAAGCGGTGAAGAAGTTGCTGAAGGATAAGCTGATCAGCGAAGACGACGACCGCCGGGCGCACGATGAGATCCAGAAGCTGACCGATGGGAACATGGCGAAGCTGGACGCGCTGAGCAAGGCCAAGGAAAAAGATATCCTCGAAGTGAAGTAAACGGCGGGGGTAGAGATACCTCGGAGCAATTCTTTTCGGCCCGCACCGGAAAGAATTGCTTCGAAGACGAAGTCGGGGTGGAGTATCGGCCCCGACTTTTTTATGCTCAATAGAGCGATGAAAAAACAGGTCTACCCTTCGAGCGGCCCGAAACCGGCCGGCCCCTATTCCCCGGGCGTGTTGTGCGGTGACTTTTTGTACGTGAGCGGGCTGGCGGCGCGGCCGGCGGCGGGGGGCGATACGCCACCTGATTTTGCGTCGCAGGTGCGGAACAGCCTGACGAATGTGAAGTTGATTGTGGAGGCCGGCGGGTTCTCCATGCGCGACGTGGTGTATTCGCAGGTCCACCTGGCGGACATGAGCCAGTTCCCTGCCCTGGCGGGGTTGTGGAAAGAGTTTTATCCGGAGGGCGGGCCGGCGTTCAGCGTTCTGGGGATGGCGCGGATGCCAACCGATACGCCGGTGCAGATTAACGCCGTGGTTTCCAAGGGCGCCGGGCGACCGCATGTGGATGTCCGCGAGGCGGGCGGGCGGTTGTATTTCAGCGGCATTGGCGGGAAGACGCCGGCCGAGGCGATGGATAATTTGGCGAAGCGGGCGAAGTTGGCGGGGATCGATTTGGGGCACTTCGCGTTTTTGAACGCGTATTGCTCGAATGGGGTGACGCTGGGGCAGTTGAACGAAGTCTATGCGCCGTATTTTGATGCTGGGAATGCGCCGGCGCGGGCGTCGATGCTGGTGGATTCGTTGCCGCCGGGGATGAGTGTGGAGTTGACCGGGGTGGCGGTGCGGGATTTGTCAGCGCGCCGGGTGGTGCGGCCGCGGAACATGGCTCCGAGCCGGACGGCGAGCCCGGGGGTGTGGGCGGGGGATATGTTCTACTTGTCGGCCAAGAGCGGGTTCATTCCGGGGCCGAATTCGGGGATTTACACGGGCACGGTGGAGCAGCAGTTGCGGCAGACGATGCGGAACTTGCTGGATGGGTTGGAGGAGACGGGGTTGGACTTGTCGCACGTGGTGGCGACGGGGGTGTATTTGGACGATGTGAACGAGTTCGCGAAGATGAATTCGGTGTATGCGTCGTATTTTAAAGACATTCCGCCGACGCGGAGTACACTGCAGCCGATGAAGCCGGTGGAGCGGAAGTTTTCGGCGGCGGGGACGCATCCAATGGTGGAGCAGGTGTCGATGGTGGCTTGGCGGGGGTAGTTTTTGTGGGTTTTAGGCCAGGGGAGTCTGTAGTACCGGACTTTCCCGGTAGCCCGGCTCCCGGGGGAATCTGGGTTAGGACTGGAAGATTTCGGCGCGGGTGAGCGGTTGTAGCGCGCCGGCGTGGAAGACAGCGAGTTGGCGGCGGCGAGGATC
>CANIFK010000266.1 GCA_947466555.1 Acidobacteriota bacterium
CCGCACATCCCGCTGCCGCATCCACCGGCCGCCTGCGCCGGCGCACACCCCTGGGACGCCCCCGCGCCGCCACCCATCTGGGCCGCGAACGTCGAGTACTGCTGTTCCAACTTCTCCCCGCCGCATCCCGGACAGGCCACCGCCGGCGAACTCGCCCGCACCAGCTTCTCAAACTGCTTCCCGCAACCGTCACAACGATATTCGTAAATGGGCATGTGTCTACTCCAGTAACGCTCCCACCAGTTTATCAATCCCCGCCCGCGCATCGGCAGTCAACCCGCTGTAGTTGTTCAAAACCACCGTAAAAACCAGCCGCCCCAGCCTCGGATGCTCCAAATACCCCCCCAATGCGCTCACGTGCGACAACGACCCCGTCTTCGCCCGCACCTTCCCCTGCAACGCCTCCCCCTTGAACCGCCGCCCCAACGTCCCGTCTTCGCCCCCCACCGGCAGTGACTCAATCCACCCCGGCCGCCCCACCATCAGCGCCAACAGCTTCGTCGTCGACTCCGGCGTCAACAACGTCAACCGGCTCATCCCCGACCCGTCCACGAAGTTCACGTCCTCCTTCGCCACTCCCACCTCACCCTGCAAGAAAGCCCCGAGCGCCTCCAGCCCCGCCTCCCGGCTCCCAAACGTCTTCCCAATCCGCCCCACCTCCCGCAGCAGCAACTCCGCATGCAGGTTTTGGCTCACTTTATTCACCACCGGCAACAGTTCCGCCAGCCGCGGCGACTGCCGCTCCCCCAACACCACCGAAGAATCCCCGCCCGCTTCCTCCGTCCCGGTCCGATGCAACACCCGCGCCGGCTCCCGCACCGAAATCCCCCGCCGCCCCAGCGCATCCACCAGCGCCTGCGCCGCATACAATGCCGGATCCGGCACGCCCAACAGCGCCGAATACGGCTTAGCCCCCGCCGCAATCGTCCCATACACCCGCAGCTCATTCGTGTGCGCCAGGCGCTCCAAGCGGATCCGCCCCCGCGCCCCCGCCGCCGCCGTCTCCACCAGCGGAATCACCGTTACCTGCCCCACGTCCGGATACAGATACACCTCCGCCGCCGTCCCAGCCTCCGCCCCGGGCCGCACCTCTAACCGGAATGCATTGTCATTCAACGTCAACGCCGACACCGGCGCGCCATACTCGTACAACGGATCGTCAATCGACCACCCATCCGGATACGGCTCCCACAAATACGCCGAATCGTCCCCGACAATCGCCCCCTCAATCCGCTTCACCCCGCTCCGCGCAATCTGATCGGCCAACTCCTCCATCCCCGGCGCCACATCGGCCCACTCTTTCTCTTTGTCGTAGGGATACGTGCGCCCCGACAACGACGGATCCCCGCCCCCCACCAGCCGCACATCCCCGCGAATGACGCCATCCCCATCCGGCCCGCCAGCCGCCCGCACCCGCGTCACAAACCGGAAATCCGGACCCAGGCGCGTCAACGCCAGCGACGTCGAATACAGCTTCGTGTTCGACGCCGGCACAAACCAGCTCCGCGCGTTCCGCTCAAATACCACCTTGCCCGACAGATCCGTCACCCGCACCCCCAGGTGTCCCCGCGCCAGCGTCGGCGTCTCGGCGATGATCTTGTCCACCCTATCGGCTAACGCGGCCGGCTTCTTCTTTTTCTTCTCCGCCGCCATCACCGGCAGCAGCCCCACCAAGCCAAAAATCAGGATTTTGCGCAGCATAGCCAAGTCCCCCGATTATACTGTGGCCATGCGCCTCCTCCTGCTGGCCATCGCCACCCTCGCCATCCGCGCCCAGGAAATCATCCCCGCCCGCCCCGCCCCGGCCGACTACCAGGCACAGGCCACCGCCGGCCCCCTCTCCCTCGCCGCCGACTTCCAGGGCCGCACCGTCCCCGCCCCCTCCGCGTTCATCCTCAAATCCCACCTCGTCGTCGAAATCGCCATCTTCACCCGCGACTTCCAATTCAACACCGGCCACTTCACCCTCAAACTAAACGGCAAAATCCCCGTCCTCGCCCAAACTGCCGGCATGGTCGGCGGGTCGCTCAAATATCCCAATTGGGAAGGCGACAAAGGCATAACCGCCTCCGCCGGACTCGGCAACGCCAACGTCATTCTCGGTCGCCAGAACACGCCCCGCTTCCCCGGCGATCGCCGCAACGAGCCCACTCGCCCTCCCGGGTCCCCCGCCCCCACACCCTCCGAACAACCCGAGTTCGCCCCCTGGGACTGGGTCGAAAAACTCGCCTGGGCAGACGGTCCCGGCAAAGGTCCAGCCGCCGGGCTTCTCTACTTCCCCTTCCAGGGCAACCTGGCCAAGCTCAAATCCATCGAGCTCGTCTACAACGGCCCCGAAGGCCCGGCTACTCTCGCTCTGCGCGGGTCAACCGCGTCTCCAGCCAAATCAGCAACACCAGCACGCAAACCATAATCGAGCCCAGCGCCGGCAACAGCATCACCTTGCCCACGCCCCACTGCTGCGCCACCGCGCCCAGCAACGCCGGCGTCAACAATCCGCCCACCAGCCCCAACGAGAAAATCCCGCCGAAAAACCCCGGATGGTAGTACGGAAACCGGTGTTCAATCGATTCCACAGTCAACGGGTAGATGGAGGCAAACCCGCCGCCAATCAGCACGATCCCCGCCACCGCTCCGCCCATCTTCTCCGTCAGGCTCAGCAGGACGCACCCGAACAACGCCGCCAGCACACTCCCCATCAACACGCGCGAATGGCTCACCCGCGGCAACATCGCCTGCGAAATAATCCGCCCTGCCAACAGCGCCAGCCAATACAGCGCCAGCAACAGAATCCCGCTCGTCGGGCTCATCCCCAATTGCTGGATTAGAAACAACGGCAGCCACCCGGCAATCGCCCATTCATTCCCAAACTGAAAGAACAGCAGCAGCGTGAACAGAATCGCCCCCGGCGACTTGAAATCGGACAGCGCTTTCTTAAACGAGGGAAACTCAATCGGGGTATACGCCACCGGCCCCCCCAGCGCAAACCCCAGCGTGAAGTAGAACGGGATCACCGCCAGCAGCATCAACATGCTCGGCACCGTGTAATAGTCGAAGGCGCCCGCCGTCACCAGTGCCGTCGTCAAACATCCCAGCCCAAACAGCCCGCCCGCCAGATTCACCGTCGCCGCCGGGTCATGCTCGTACAACGGCGTGATCGCGTGGAACACCGCCGAACTCACCATCGATCCCGCCACGCCGACAAAGAACAAGGCGAACATCCGCATCGACGGCGGCTGCGGACCCGACAAATACGCCAACGCCAACAGCCCCACACACGCCAGCCCGCTGCCAAATGTCATCAGCGCCTGCAAACCCGTCCGCTCCACCAGCCAGTGGCACGCCTGCGCGCCCACGTAGATCCCAAAGGTCAGGAACAGAAAGTACAGTCCCACCGTGCCGTGATCGGAGTGCAGATGGTATCCCCACGCCGGCAGCACCGCGCCCAGGAAGGAGAACAAAACACCGGAGAGGAAAAACCCGCCCAGCGCCCTTCTTCCCGTGGCAGCTTGCAACGTGGGTTGCCGCCCTGTGGCCGAAACCGGTGTTCCTTGCGTTGTTGCCGGCATCCGCCCTATTGTACCCCTCCTCAATTCGGGATTCGGTAGAAAAAAATCCCATATTTCATTTTCGTGACACGCCTCTCCACGGGCTTTCAACGACTTAGCAATTGGTGCGCGAATTGCTTTGGATGGGTCAGCCATCGTACACCAGGCTCGCTCTGGTGGGAGTTGTCTCCTTCACTCGCCCCGCTCTCGTAGCGGGGCGTTTTCTTTCCCCCAGGACCCCGCCCGTTGACCTCTGAAAAATCTGACCCCCTATAGCTGGTAGTCCAGTGGAAAAAGTATTGACACGAAAAAGAACCCGCCTTAGCATGGCCTTATCACTGAGGAAGGAGGTGGTCCAGCACGATGGAAATAGAAAGTTTATCTGGGCGCAGGGAGGTTGCCGACAGTTGAGTCGGACCTCTTAATCGTTCAGGCTTCGATCAGTGGCGAGGCCGCCGTTCCAGTGGACCGGTGCCTCCCTGCGCTCGAGACTAAGCCTTGTTTTTGACGCAGAAACGCCCGCCGCGGGTTAGTCCCCGCTGCGGGCGTTCTGTTTGCTGCGGCAACGCCGCCAATGTGCTATCCTACAATCTGGAAAGTCATGAAAGCCGGAATTCACCCCGCCTATACCCCCGTTAAAGTCATTTGCGCTTGCGGCAGCCAGTTCGAAACGCGCTCCTCTCACAAAGGGGACATCCGTTTGGAAATCTGCTCCGCTTGCCATCCCTTCTTCACGGGCAAGCAGAAGCTCATCGACACCGAAGGTCGCGTCGATCGCTTTCAGAAGAAGCTCCTCAAGTCGGCTGCCATCAAGGCCGCTCGCGAAACCGCTTCCTCCAACTAATCAAGTTTTATCCAACCCAACAAAAAGGCCTTGCCACCCGGCAAGGCCTTTTTTCTATTCCCGTTTGACCCGGCACTACATCCCGCCGCCAAACCCCTCTTTTCGCTTCGCATCCCGCTCGGCGCGCATCTTGTCGTACTCCCGCATCTGATCGTCGCTCAGAATCCCACGCACACCCTTCGTCTGCTCCGCCTGGATCTTTTCCATCTCCGGCTTCGTCCGCGCGCGGAACTCCTTGTACCGGTCGCGCGTCTCGTCCAGAACTTTCTCCACCTGCGTTGCCTGCGTATCGGTCAGCTTCAACCGCTGCTGCATCTCGGTCATGTACGCCCGCCGGTACTGCTCCGGCGTCTTCCGCTTACTTGTCGCGCTCACCGTCTTCACGGTGTAAAGGTGATACCCGAACCCGCCAACAGCCACGCCGCCGGCAAACACCAGCAACACATAGGAGGCAATCGTAAAGCTGCTGCGCTTCATTTCTGTTCCGCGGCCGCCCCGCCCGCTTCCGACGACTCCATCGACACCGGATGCATCGCCGCCAGATCCTCCGGCACCTCATCGTCATCCAACGCTTCGATATACGTCGATTGATAGAACTGCGAATTCGTCAACGCCGTCGCCATCACCCCACCAAGCACCAGGCAAACCGCCAGCGCCCCCACAAGAGCTCGCCGGCTCATCGTCACCCATTGCAGCACCGGGCTCCGCCGGGCTTCAATCCGCTGCCACATCGTCGGCATGAAATTTGCCCCGGCTTCCGGGTCAGGACACGCCGCCTTATAGGCAGTCAGTAACTGGTCCAAGCGTTGTTCGCGATCATTTGACGACGACATTCGGTCTCCCAAAATTCTACCCGTTTTTCACCGGGCCCGTGGAAACATTGGCTGGCGCTTCCTGTTCCTCGCTCTTTGCAAAGGCCTTTAACACACGCTGCCGGGCACGAAACAACCGTACCTTCAGCGCATTCTCGTTCACTTTGTACACCGATTCCAACTGCTTCAGCGACAATCCTTCCACTTCCTTCAACGTCAACAAAACCCGGTCTTCCTCACTCACTGCTCCCAGCAAAGAGTTTACAAAATCCCGGACTTTTCCCTGCCGTACTTCTTCCCGCTGCGCAATCGTTCCCGCATCGGCATCGGCCATCATCACCTGCTGCTCGCTCAGGTCGCTCATCCGCGCTTCCGGACGCCGCCTCTGCCGCCGCAAATAGTCATACGCCGCGTTTACCGTCAAACGGTACAACCACGGTTCAAATACGTCCGGTTCCCGGAGTTGGTCCAATGAGTAATAGAGGCGTACAAACACTTCCTGTCCGACGTCCTCCACATCCTCAGGCCGCCCGATAAGCCGCGAGATCGTACCCAATATCCGTCGCCGGTACGCCTGCACAACCTGGTTGAACGCCTGATCATCGCCTTGCTTGGCCCGTAAGATGAGATCAAAGTCAACCAGCATCGTGGCTCGCTACCCAGTCCTTGTGGCGCGGCCTTTTCTTCCCTGGCTTGCCTCGGTCTCGCTTCTCGCTGACCTTACAATCCAAAAGGCGCTTCTCCACTGTCTCTAGGTTACAGTAGTTCCACCCTCACACGAAGAATGAACAAGTATTCATCCAACCCCGTGCACCGCCGACACGCCGGAACTCTGCCCCTTGGGCAGAGTTCCCTCCCGCTCTCGGGAGTACGTCTCAAGCGATCGCAACAGCCGCTCAATCGTCGCCCGTCGCTCTAGCAGGTATGTCAGCTGCTCTTCCACCGGCGCGTTCCGCAGCGGAGGGGGAAACAATTCGTGGGGGATCATATTGCTGGTCTTAGAACTATCAGTACTATTTTCGTATTGCAATGAGAAGTTAGTACTACACCACACCCATTTGCGCTCGCGCTCGCTCCCAAGCTCGCCCCATCCACTCCACTCGCCCTGCCCTCTCCCGGATCTCCTCCAGCCGAATCCCCAGCAACTCCGTCTCAAAACTCACCCCAAAATACCGCCGCGGCTCGGCCATCGGACGAAACCCATACAACCGCTGGTAAATCTCCGAATGCTCCACCCGCGGACACGCCGTCAACCACTCCACCCCATAACGCTCTCCCAACGCCGCCATGTTCCCCAACAACCCGTAAAACGCATCCCGCCGCGCCGTACGCGCAAAACACAACCGGCTCGCCTCCACAAATGTAGACCGCGCCATCGCCTGAAACGCCGGATGATCCCCAAACACCCGCTCCGCCGGCGAATCTGTCCACCCCATGTCCGGCCGGATCACCGAAATCCGCACCGTCGCCAGTGGCGCCGCCTCCTCCCCCCGCACCAGAAAACTAAACTGGTTCGGCAGCGCGTCAAACGAATCCCGGAACCGCTCGTCGGCGCGTTCCGCAATCGCCCCGCGCCGCTGATAACACAGGTAGCGAAGCCGAAACACATCGTCCATCTCTGCCGCCGTCCGCGCAATCGCACATCGCAGCGAGTCCCGATAAGTAGTTGTAGTTTCCATGTCGCCCTCTAAGCGCACACCCCCGCCGCAACGGGCCAAAGAATCGGATATGCTATACATCGTATGCGTAAGCTCGCCCTCCTCCTCGCCGCCCTCGTCGCCGGTGCCCAAAGCCCCGAGGAGCCCACCATCCGCGTCACCGTCGCCAACGTCCTGCTCGACGTCATCGTCACCGACCGCAAAGGCAACCCCGTCACCGACCTGAAACCCTCCGACTTCCGCGTCTCCCAGGACAACAAGCCC
>CANIFK010000267.1 GCA_947466555.1 Acidobacteriota bacterium
CTGGCCTACTCCCGCCGCAACCGTTCGGCCGCCTGCCGCATCCCGATGTACTCGGCCAGCCCGAAGGCCAAGCGCGTCGAGTTCCGCCCGCCGGACCCGAGCTGCAATCCCTACCTCGCCTTCGCCGCCATGTTGATGGCAGGGCTCGATGGCGTCATCAATAAGATCGATCCTGGTGAACCGCTCGATAAGGACATCTACGATCTCTCGCCGGAAGAGTTGAAGCGCGTTTCGTCCATGCCCGCCTCGCTCGAAGAGGCGTTGGTGTGCCTGGAGGAGGATCACAACTTCCTGCTCAAAGGCGACGTCTTCACCGAAGAGCTGATCGAAACCTACATCTCCTACAAGAGCAAGCATGAAGCCGATGCCGTGCGCCTGCGCCCGCATCCCTACGAGTTCTCGCTCTACTACGACATCTAGGTCACCACTCGATCCGGTCGCCGGGCAGCAGCGCCCCTGCCTCCGTGGGCATCATTTTGTCTCCGCGGCGCAGCGTAAATGTACGTTGCGCCCCGGCGACGCTCTTCGGGGTACTTCCCCACAGCACCGTGCGCGGCTGCCCGTTCACGAAGATCTCCATCGCCAGCGATACCGAACTGCCTTCCGGAAACACCGTGCACCCGCCTGCGCATACGGTCTTCCCGGTCAACCGTGCTGCCAACGCCGCCATCTCGCCGCGCGAACCCGCGCCCAGCACCACCGCCTTCGCCTTCCCCGAGGCCTTGTCCACCACCACCTGAAAGTACAGCCGGTGCTGCCGCCGCCGCCGTTCCTTCTCAGGAAATAGCGCTACCACCGGCGGCTGCTTCGCCGGCCGCCCGGGCAGCGGAACGTGCTCGGTCACCGTCAGCCCGCCGCGCCCCGCTCGCAGCGCCAGCTTCTCCGTGCCGATGTAGTCGGCGATTGCCCGTGTCGTCGATCCATCGCGGAAGTAGGCGTTCTCCACCAGCAGCACCATCCCCTCGGTGATATCGACCCACCCCTTCGATAGATCCACCACCTGACCCGGCGGTAGCGCCACACGCGCCGAACGGTGGCAACCGCCCGCCAGTAAACAGGCCAGTAGCAGGAGAGTGGAACGCACCGCCCCATTCTAAACCGTGCGCTACCGCCGGCGAATGCGGAAGATGGCGGCGAGCCCCGCGGCAAACATCGCGTAGGTGGAAGGTTCCGGCACAGTATTGGTTTCCGGTGTGAAGGAGGCGTTCAGCGTGTTCGTGAACGTGCCGATACTGACGTTGCCCGCGTTGCCGGAGAGACTCAGGATGTTCCCTACCCCTGTGAGGCTATTCGTCGTTCCCGGAGGCAGTGTGCAGTTGGCCACGGGGGCCGAAACAAGGGCCTGGCAGAGAGGTCCGCCAGCCGTTGTAAACTGCACGCTGCCAAAGCCATTGTTAAGAGAGCTGCGTGTGACCAGTTCCACTTTGGTCGGGTCAATGAACAACACCGTCCCGGGCGCGAGGGGGGTTACGGAGACGTTGTAGGTGAATATGAAGCCGTTGGTGTTGCCGGAGTTGGCCACAAAGACCGTATTGGGATTGGCCTGGGTGACGACCTTGTTCATGCTGAGAACGGCCGAAAGGCCGGAGCCGGCGTTCAGGTTCAACCCTATATCGGCACCCGTAATGGGTTGTGTCCCGGAGGCAACTCCGTTGGCAAACGTGAAGTTGGAGAACGTGAACTGGACCTGGCCGCCGACGTTCAGCACGCAGGCGCCCGGTACGGCGACAGTGCCGCAGGAGACGGCGGAGGCGCCCATGGCGCCGGCCAGGAAGAGGATGGGAAGCAGGAGGTGTCTTTTCATGTTTGACCTGCAGACAGAATAAGTGCGGAGCGGCGGCGAAGTCCTCATGAAAAGGTAAGCAATATGTAAGGACCTCCGCGCGGAAAGTGATCCGCCTGGCGTCATTCTCCACCCCACGCCCGTTACAATAGAGAAATAGCTTGTCCAACGTTGCCGTCATAGCTGAAAAACCGTCCGTGGCTCGCGACATTGCGAAGGTCCTGGGCGCCACGCAAAAGGGGAACGGGTTTCTCCATGGCGGTGGCTACATCGTCACCTGGGCCATCGGCCATCTGGTTTCGCTCGCCCAGCCGCACGAGATCCGGCCCGAATGGAAACAGTGGCGCCGCTACACGCTGCCCATGTTGCCGCGCGAGTGGCCGCTGGTCGTCTACGACAAAACGAAGGACCAGTTCGAAACCGTTCGCAAGATCCTCAGCTCCCCCAAAGTGGACCGCGTCATCTGCGCGACCGACGCCGGGCGCGAAGGCGAACTCATCTTCCGCTACATCTACGACGCGGCCCATAGCGACAAACCCGTCGCCCGCCTCTGGATCTCCTCCCTCACCGCCGACGCCATCCGCGCCGGGTTCGACGCGCTGAAGGACGGCCACGATTACGACGGCCTGGCCAACGCCGCCCGCGGCCGCTCCCGTGCCGATTGGCTCGTCGGCATGAATCTCTCCCGCGCCTATTCATTGGCTTTCGACGAAGAGCTGTCCGTCGGCCGTGTGCAGACGCCCACGCTCGCCATGATCGTCGAACGCGAACTCGCCGTCCGCGCCTTCGTCCCGGAGGAGTACCGCGAGGTCCACGTCACTTTCACCCCCGTCGGCGTGAAAGGCAAGCCCACCTACATCGGCACGTGGTTCAAAGCCCCGCTCGTCAAAGGCGACACGATGCAGCAGGCCATGCGCCTGCCCGCCGCCACTGACGATGCCAAGGACATCGTCGCCCGCGCGAAGAAGGGCGAAGCCCGCATCGCCTCCATCGAAGCCGAAGCGAAGAAGATGGCCCCTCCCGGGCTCTACGACCTCACCGAACTCCAGCGCCACGCCAACCGCCTCTACGGCTACAGCGCACAAAAAACCCTCGATATTGCGCAGAAACTCTACGAAGCCTACAAGCTCATCTCCTACCCGCGTACCGATTCGCGCCACCTCTCCCGCACCGTCGCCGCCGGCCTCCCCGCCGTCGTCCGCGCCGTCGCCCCGCAGTATCCCAACCTCGTCGCCCCCGGCACCGGCGAGCGGCCGCTGAGCACCCGCTTCGTCGACGACACTAAAATCTCCGACCACCACGCCATCATCCCCACCGCGACCTCCCCCGGCAAAATGAACCTGATCGAAGAGGAGCGCCGCCTCTACGACCTCATCTGCCGCCGCCTGCTGATGGCCTGGCACGACGACTATCTCACCGACGTCACCACGGTTATCACGACGATCACCAACGCCGACATCGTCGACAACTTCCACTCCGCCGGCACGCTGGTCCGCCAGATGGGCTGGAAAGTTCTCGACATCGTGACCGAGAAAAAAGGCAAGGAAAAGGACCCGTCCGAACAGACCCTCCCCACCGAGCTCGCCCCCGATCAGCAGCAGGAAGTCGTCAAGGCCGAATCGATCCTCAAGAAGACCCGCCCGCCCAAACGCTTCACCGACGCCACGCTCCTCACCGCCATGCAGACGGCCGGCAAGACGCTCGATGAGAAGGAGCTCTCCGATGCCATGAAGGAGAACGGCCTGGGCACGCCCGCCACCCGCGCCGCCATCATCGAAGTGCTGCTGAAGCGCGGCTACATCCAGCGCCAGGGCAAGACGATGGAGGCGACGGACAAGGGCATCCACCTCATCGAAGTCGTCCATCCGGAAGTGAAGAGCCCGGCCATGACCGGCCAGTGGGAAGCATTCCTGAAGCGCATTGAACGCGGGCAGGCGGAGCTCGATCCGTTCATGGAGGGCATCGAGGATTACGTGCGCGAAGTGGTTGGCAAAGTCGGTAAGCGGCCGATACAGAAGGTCTCCGCCGCGGCGCCACAACCCCCGCCGCCGCCGCCCCCGGCGCCACTTGACCTCGCCAACAAGGATCTCCCCACCCTCCTCCGCGACGCCTTCGGCTTCTCCGAATTCCGCCCCAGCCAGGAAGCCGTCTGCCAGGCCGTCGTCGATGGCAAAGACGTCCTGCTCGTCATGCCCACCGGCGCCGGCAAGTCGCTCTGCTACCAACTCCCCGGCCTCGCCCTCGGCGGCACAACGCTCGTCATCAGCCCGTTAATCGCGCTGATGGAGGACCAGGTGGCCAAGCTCCAGGCCCGCGGATTCGCCGTCGAACGCATTCACTCCGGGCGCGATCGCGCCGCCTCGCGCCAGGCCTGTATCGACTACCTCGCCGGCCGCCTGCACTTCCTCTTCATCGCCCCAGAACGCCTCCGCGTCCCCGGTTTTCCGGAGATGCTGGCCAAGCGCAAACCCGCGCTGGTGGCGGTGGACGAAGCCCACTGCATCTCCCAGTGGGGCCACGATTTTCGGCCCGATTACCGCACGCTCGGCCAGCACATCCCCTCGCTCCGCCCCGCGCCTGTCATTGCGCTCACGGCCACCGCCACACCCATCGTGCAGAACGATATCGCCCGGCAATTGGGCTTGGGCGAAGAGGGCAAATTCATCCAGGGTTTCCGCCGCGACAACATCGCCATCGAAGTGGTGGAAGCCGCTCCCGGAGAACGAACCGACCTGGTGAAGCAGTTGCTCGAAAACCCCGACCACCGCCCCGCCATCGTCTACGCGCCCACGCGCCGCCAGGCCGAAGAGGTGGCCGCGGAACTGAAGCAGCATCTGCCCGCCGCGTCCTATCACGCCGGCCTTTCCACCGACGTGCGCGGCCGCGTCCAGGCGGCTTTTCTCGACGGCAAGCTCGACGTGATCGTCGCGACCATCGCCTTCGGCATGGGCATCGACAAGGCCGATGTGCGCACCGTCGTCCACACCGCGCTGCCCAGTTCCGTTGAAGGCTACTACCAGGAAATCGGCCGCGCCGGCCGCGATGGCGCGCCCTCCCGCGCCGTGCTCATGCACTCCTACGCGGACCGCTACACGCACGATCATTTCTTTGAACGCGACTACCCGGACGCCAAGCTGCTGGAGAAAATCTTCGGCCTCCTCTCCGAAGAGCCGCAAGCTAAGGAGGAACTACAACACAGGTCGCGCATCGACCCTGAGGTCTTCGACAAGGCCCTCGAAAAACTCTGGATTCACGGTGGCGCCGTCGTCGATTTCAACGACAACGTCACCCTCGGCCGTCCCGCATGGCGCGAGCCGTACAAGGTGCAAATCGCCCAGAAACTCGAGCAGTTAAACGCCATGTTGCGCTTCGCCGACAACAGCGAATGCCGCATGTGCGCGCTGGTGGCCCACTTCGGCGATCGCAAAGGTTCGCTCCAACTCTGCGGCATCTGCGACTTCTGCGCGCCCGGTGATTGCGAGGCCCAGCAGTTCCGCGAGCCAACGACGAAGGACATGTCTCTCGCCCACGCCGTGCTGAAGGCGCTGGGCCAAAACGACGGTCGCTCCACCGGCAAGCTCTTCACCGAACTCTGCGGCGGCACCGCCTATGAACGCGACACGTTCGAAGGCTTGCTCAGCGCCATGGCCCGCGCGGGCCTCGTCGAATTGAAAGAGGACACCTTCGAAGCCGACGGCCGCGAGATTGTCTTCCGCCGCGTGCTGCTGATCAAGGCGCCGGACAGCTTCGAACTCCTCATCAAAGAGCGCCCCGAACGCAAGGCCAAAACCAAGAAGCGCGCCGCAGCGAAGAAGGCCATGCGCAAGGCCGCCGCCGATGATCCCGCCATCGACGCGCTTAAGAAGTGGCGCGTGGCGCAGGCCAAGAAAGAAGGCGTCCCGGCCTTCCGCGTCCTGACCGACAAAGCGCTAATGGAGATCGCCAACGACCGGCCCGTCACCAACGAAGAGCTGCTGCAAGTCTCCGGCGTCGGCCCCCGCGCCGTCACCCGCTACGGCGCCGGAATTTTGAAGGTCTTGGAACGCGTCTAGTTTTTGCAAGTAGACTATAAGGCCGGATCCTATGGCCAACGTCGACATCGCCCTCTCCGCCGACTTCCTCAATGAAAGCGGCTCGCTCGTCTTCCCCGATATCGGGCTCAGCACCATCGCCGGCAACGCACGGCTGCAACATCGCTTCCTGCCGGACTACCGCGCCGAGTACACGCCGGACCAGTTACAAGGTGCCGATGTCGTTCTTTCGCTCAAGCCCAAAGTCACCGCCGCGTCGCTCGAAGGTGTGACGCGCCTGGCCGCCATCGGCCGCTTCGGCGTGGGGTACGACAACGTCGATACCGCCGCCTGCACCGCCGCCGATGTGGCGGTCTACATCACGCGCCAGGCTGTCGTGCGCCCGGTGGCGTCGTCCATCGTTCTGCTCGTCCTCGCCAGCGCCCACAACCTCGTTTGGAAGGACCGGCTGATGCGCCAGGGCGAATGGGTCGCCAGCACCCGCAAGCTCGGCAAGGAACCACGCGGTCGCGTGCTGGGCACGGTTGGCCTGGGCAACATCGCGCGCGAAGCCCTGCGCCTGCTCACCCCCTTCGGCTTCTCCGAATTCCTCGCCTACGACCCGGCCGTGACCTCCGCCGATGGCGTCCGCATGGTCTCGCTCGAAACGCTCTTTTCCGAGTCCGACTTCGTCCTCATCAACTGCCCGCTCATGCCGCAAACGCGCGGCCTAATCGGTGAGTCCTTGCTCCGCCGCATGAAGCCAGACGCTGTCTTCATCAACACCGCCCGCGGCCCCATCGTCGACGAAGCGGCGCTCACCAAAGTCCTGCAGGAAGGCGCCATCAAGTGCGCCGCGCTCGACGTCTTCGAGCAGGAGCCGCTGCAACAAGGCTCCCCGCTCACCGGCCTCGACAACACCATCCTCACCAGCCATTCGCTCTGCTGGACCGAAGAACTGTTCCGTGACATGGGCCGCGAATCCTTCGCCGGCGTGCTGGCGCTGGCCAACGGCGACGCCCCGGTCAACGTCGTCAACCCGGAAGTCCTCAACCGTCCCGGCTTCCTCGCCAAGCTCGCGCAATTGGGAGTTGCCTAATGACCCTCCGCCAAAAGCTCAAGGCCGGCGAAACCGTCTTCGGCCAGATGATTCTGGAGCTCTTCACCCCCGGCGTGGCGCCGCTGCTGCACCACGCCGGGCTCGACTTCGTCATCTACGACATGGAACACGGCCGTTGCGGCTACGAGCTGTTGAGCCAGATGGTAACCTCCTGCCGCGGCACGCGCCTGACGCCCATCGCCCGC
>CANIFK010000268.1 GCA_947466555.1 Acidobacteriota bacterium
CAAAACGCCCAGGTTATAAGCCCCGGGCGCATCCCCCGGCGCCAACTCCACGAACTTCCGGATCTGCGCCAGCGCCTTGTCCGTCTCCCCAAACTTCTTCCACTGAATGCCCAGGTTGAACCAGGTATGCGGCAACGACGGGTCCTGCTTCTGCACCCGTTCCAACTCCGCCATCCCCTCCCGCGTCGCCCCGCTGCGCAACAGCGCCAGCCCATAATTCAGCCGGTCTTTCGCCTCATTCGGACGCATCGCCACGGCCTTGGCAAACTCCGCCGCCGATTCCTTGTGCGTCGTCGGGTTCTCATAGAACGCCTTACCCAGATTACGGATCGCCGCCAACCGGTCAAGATCCGCCGCCGGGCGTTGGCCGAAAAGCAAAACCCCGGCGAATAAAACGAAAAGGCGCGAGTACATACCCATGGAATGGATTGTACCCGCGCCCGTCCGATTCACGAAAAGTGCAGAACTACCGCGAGGGCAGTTGCACCGTGTTCGACGTCAGGCTGTTGATGCGCATCGAGACCGGCGCATTGCCAGCCGCCACGCCCGCCGGCATCTGGAAGAGGGTGACGTAGAAGCCCGGGAACCCCGGGACCACCGTCGTACCCGCCACCGTTGCGTTCTGCCCGCCCACGGTCAGGGTCACGCCCAGAGCCACCGGGTTGGGGTTCACGGCGATTTCGCCGGTCGCCAGCGCCGGAGTCGTCTGGCCGAGGCCGGTCGACAGGATCGCCAACGCCTCACCAGCCCGCGCCGGCGAAGCCGCCCGCACCAGCTCCAACGTCGACGCGCGGATTACAATCGCGCCGCCGCCATCGAAGAACAGCGCCGGAGCCTGTGCCGCCACCGTCGCCTGCACGGTGTTCGACGTGCCGTTGGCGGTCTTCACCACCACCGGCTGCGAACCCACCGGGACGTTAAACGGAACCTGCGCCACGATGTAGGTGGAGGGGTTGTTCCGCGGCTCAACGCCCACCGAAACGATCGGAGCGGCAATGCCGCCAACCGTCACGCTGGTGCCGTTAACGGCCGCCGGAAGCGACAGTCCGTCCAGCCCGCCCAGATACGATCCAACTTTCACCAGATCGCTACCGAAGATCGTGAACTGGCCGCCCGGAGCGATATTGCGCACGTTCGTGTCGCTCACCGCGCTGATCACAGTCAGGATGCTCGGCGCCTTCGTGTTTTCCGCGCCCATCTGCATACGCACAGCGCCACCGGCGTTCACCGCCGTGTGCAGGTTGATGTAGTGGTTTTCCGGATTCGTCAGCAGCGAGTTCAGCGAGGTCAGCGCCTGGCCACCGGCGATGTTCACCGGCAGGAAGAGGTTGGCGAACCCGGCCGTCGTGTCCAGCGCGCGCAAGCCGCTGTTGATCGTCACGCCGCCGTTGGCGCCGGCCTTGCCGTCGTGGATGTGCAGACCGGTGAAGCGCGTCTCGCCCGGGAACCGGGTGTTGACGTCAAAGGTCACCACAGCCGCCGTCACCGCGCCCGTACGGTCGCGCGAAGCGTCGATCCACAGGTTGCCCACCGCCGTCGCGTCCAGGCCCGTAATCGCCGGCACTTCATTCGAGGTCAGCATGTTTACGGGGAACCGGATCAGCTCCGTGCGGCCCAACTGCGAACGCATCACGCCGCCCGGGTACTTCGTCGAGTGGATGTTGATGTAGAACTCTTCCGGGAAATCGAACAGACCTTCCAACGCCGGAACAGCCGCGGTGCCCGCGACCACTTCCACGCGCCGGGTGATGTTGCCCGTGCCGCCCGCGGCCGAGTCAACGGAGTTCACGCCGCCGGCGATGCCGGTGTTGATGATCACGCCGCCGTTTACCGTGCGGTTGCCGGTGTGGATGTGAAGCCCCGTGAAGTTCGTCGCTTCCGGAACCGTGTAGTCGACGCTGAACGTCGTCGCGCCGCCGATGTAGCGGTAGTTGGCGTCATAGGCGCGGATCGCTTCCACGCTGCCCAGAGCCGTACCGTTGAAATCGGTGATGGCCGGGATCTCATTCCGCGGGTTCATCCGGCCGATCAGCATCGACCGTTCCGCGCGGTAAAGCTGGCCGCGAATGATGCCGCCTGCGTACACCGTCGTGTGCAGGTTGGCGTAGTAGCCGTTCGGGTTGGTGAACAGGCCGTTCAAAGCCGCCACGCCGGCCGTGTCGGTCGGGAGCACCTGCGCCTGCCGTTCAATGATGCCGCGCGCCGAAGTCACCGTCAGCGAGTTCACGCCGCCGGCAATCCCGGTGTTGATCACGACACCCGCGTTCACGCCAGCCGCGCCGTTGTGCACGTGCAGACCGGTGACCGTCGGCGTGTCGGGGAAGTTGTGGTAGACCACGAAATCTACCGAGCCAGAGACGATCTGTCCCTGGGCATTGCGCATGGCGTGGGCGTAGAGGACGGCCGTGCCGGTTGCGGCATATCCAGTAATGGCAGGAACTTCGTTATCCGGGGAGAGCGCGGCAACGAAGACTGCGGTTTCTGCGGACTGAGCAAATACACTGGCGCCGAAGGCGCACAATGCGAGTAGGAGTTTTTTCATATCGTTTTCATTTCCCCGCTTGTAACCATACGACAAACAAGCGGGGGATGAATACGCGCAAGCTGCGGAATTAACAACTACTTCGCACTGATTTACCGATCACGCCCTACGCCGTCCGCGCCTTGCCGACGGCCCGCTGCCAACCGCTCCACAGCACGTCCCGCGTCGACGCCGCCATCGTCGGCTCAAACGTCCGCTCCGCCCGCCAGAACGACTGCACCTCGCTCAGCGATTTCCAATACCCGGTAGCCAACCCGGCCAGGAACGCCGCCCCCAGTGCCGTCGTCTCCGGGTCCGCCGGACGCACCACCGGCCGGTCCAAAATGTCGGCCTGGAACTGCATCAGGAAGTTATTCGCCGCCGCGCCGCCATCCACGCGCAACTCCGCCAGCCGCGCCCCGCTGTCGGCCTCCATCGCCGCAATCAGCTCCCGCGTCTGGTACGCCATCGATTCCAGCGTCGCCCGCACAATCTCGGCCTTGCCCGATCCCAGCGTCAACCCCGTGATCTCCGCCCGCGCCTCGGCGTCCCAGTGCGGCGCGCCCAGCCCCACAAACGCCGGCACTACGTACACCCCACCCGTGTTCGGAATCGAATTCGCAATCGCCTCAGTCTCCGGCGCACTTTCAATCAGCCCAACCTTATCCTGCAACCACTGCACCGCCGCGCCCGCCACGAAGATGCTGCCCTCCACCGCAAACTGCGCCTCCGCCGTCACCGACGCCGCCCGCGTCGCCAGCAACCGGTTCTCCGAAATCGGTTCTTTATCCCCGGCATGCAACAGCGCGAAACAGCCCGTGCCATAGGTGTTCTTCGATAGCCCCTTGGCAAAACACGCCTGCCCCGCCAGCGCCGCCTGCTGGTCGCCCGCGATACCGGCAATCGGCACCTCGGCACCGAACACCGCCGCATCGGTATACCCGACGATCGCCGAACTCGGCACGACAGTCGGCAGCATCGCCCGCGGCACATTCAACAGCGCCAGCAGTTCCTCATCCCAATCCCCCGCGCCCAAATTAAACAACATCGTCCGCGACGCATTGGTCGGATCGGTCACATGCACGCGCCCGCCCGTCAGGTTCCAGATCAGCCACGTGTCGATATTGCCAAACAGCAAATCGCCATTCGCCGCCTTGGCCCGGGCGCCGTCCACGTTGTCCAGAATCCACTCAATCTTGGTGCCCGAAAAGTAAGCGTCGACCACCAACCCGGACTTCCGCGTGATCTTCGCCGCATGCGCCGCCAACTCACGGCACCGCGCCGCCGTCCGCCGGCACTGCCAAACAATCGCCGGCGCCACCGGGACGCCCGTCGCCTTATCCCACACCACAGTCGTCTCCCGCTGGTTGGTGATGCCAATGGCGCGCACATCGTTCGGACCGAATCCAGCCAGCCCCAGCGTGTTCCGCACAGCCTGCATCTGCGACGTCCAGATCTGCGCCGCATCCTGTTCCACCCAGCCCGGATGGGGGAAATGAGAGACCGTCGGAACCGACGCCAGCGCGATCCGCCGGGCCTCCCGATTGTAAAGCGCGGCGCGCGCGGAAGTCGTACCTTCGTCGAGGGAGAGAATATAGGACATCGAGGTGATTATAATGTCGTTATATGTTCTTCCGCCGCGAGAAAGAAACCAAGCTCACTTTTTCTGACCGTTTGAGCGCCGCCCGCTCGGCTGGATTCGCCGTCGAAGGCACGCTGGTCACGCGTCGCGGCCTCGGCTGCGAAGTCACCGAAGGGGCGGAAGGCATGCCGGAAATCGGCGAGGCCGGTCTGCTCGTGCACGGCAAAGAGATCGCCCGCCTCGTCCACGGCGGCTATCAGATGTTCTTCGTCACCCGCGACGGCCACAAACTGGCCGCCCTCTCGGAGCACCTCAAGGCGCTCCACACCTTCACCGAAGACCTCACCGAAGCCCTCGGCTCGACGTCCATGTACAACACCGGCCTCGGCACCATCTGCACCGGCCACCTGTATGACCGCGTGAAGGACCGCGACCACGGCGCCGACAAACGCCCCTGGGAATAACCACCCACTGTACGAATCTCAAAACAGAAAAGGGGCCCATCGGCCCCTTTTTTCGTTACCGCAACAAGACAGCTAACCAGTCGTCCGGCGACGGCGGCAACTGCCCCGTCGGCTTCGCGCCGGCAATTAACGATTCCAGCTTTCGCCACTGCCCATCCCCCGCCGGATCCATCCCATCGCGCGCCACCGCCAGCGCCTTCGCCGCCCCGTCCTTATCGCCTTTCAGATACAACTGCAGCGCCCGAATCGCTTCCGGCGGAACCGGGAGTCCCGGCGGCATGGGCGCCCCTGTCAGCAGCGAGCCCAGAAAAACGCTCTCCACCGTGTTGCCGTCCAACTCCCGCCGCACCCGCTCCGCCCCCGCGAAGTCCCGGCGATTCAGCGCCATCAGCCCCAACAAAAACAGGGCTTTCCCCCGCTCCGTGGATTGCGAGGCAGCCCGCAACTTCTCCGCCGCCGCCTCCGGCGCATCTCCATACCAATCCCACACCGCCTGCACCACCAACGGATTGCGCATCCCGCCTTTGGCCCGCACGTCCAGGTAGCGCTGCAACAACGCCTCGGCCCGCGCTTTGTCTCCGGCCCGCCGCGCCGCATCCGCCGATTTCCACAGATCCAGTCCACCGGCAAACGTCGCGTTCAAATTCGCCGCGGCCTCAAAGAACTGCGCCGCCGCTGTATAATCGCCAAACGCATACGCCACCTCGCCGCGCGTGTCGGTAAAGGACGGCTCATTCGGCGCCGCCGCCATGGCCGCGGCCGCCGCGCTTTCCGCCTTCGCCCGGTCACCGGCATACAGCGCCACATACGCCAACTGATTCGAAAACCGCGGATGCCGCGTCAAACCCGCCAGCCGTTCATACAGCCCCATCGCCCCCGCAAAATTCCGCCCCGCCAGCGCCTCCCGCGCCGCCTGCTCCTGCAAGTCCAAATCCGCCGGCGACAGTTCCGCCAGCGTCAGCATCGCCGCCGCATGGGCCTTCTTATCCTGCCGCAGTTCCGCCAGCGTCACCCGAATCCGCGCCGCATCGTAAGGCGTCATCTGTCCCACCGGCGCCTGTCCCAATACCGCCACAGCCGCCGTCACGCCGCCCTGTTGCCGCGCCTGCGCCGCCCACGCCTGCCATCCGCTCCCAAACAACGGGTCCGCCTTCACCACCGGCTCCAACCCATCCCCCTTCGCCATAGCCCGCACCGTCGCCGCCTTCGGCGCCGTTCGTTTCTCAGCCGCCAATGCCGCACCCACCGCACCCGTCAATCGGCCGATGCACTCTTCCAAAATCCCATCACACACCACCGGTTGGTCATTTAACCGCAAGTGAAACCGGTTCTTCGCCACATACCCATCCACCACCAGCGATGGCCCCAACTCCGCGATCTCCCGCCGGTGTCCCACCATCGACGCAAAGATCCGCGGCTGCCCCTGCAGCCCGTCCCATATCGCCAGCCGCAATGCCTGCGCCTCCACCGCCCCGGCATCGTCTCCGGTCAGGTTCTCCAGCGGCGGCAGAACAACGCGCCGGAACACCGGAGCCTCCTGCCGCGAACACCCTGCCAGCACCACCAATAAGCCCAACCAGCTACAGCGCACGCGCCTCCAACTTCATCAGATCCTGAAACTCCGGCAACTGCCGCATCGCCTGAAAATCGGAGTCTTCGGCGAACTTCGTCCGTTCCTTGAACCCCTCTTCAATCGCTTTCCGGATGTACATCAACGCCCGGTCCGTTTGCCCCGATTTGGCGTACGTCTTCGCCAGATAGAAATGGAACTTCGCCCGCTCGTCCACGCTGCGTTCCTGCAGCAACACGCCGTGCGAATTCCGGTGTTCAAACACTTCCGGATCCAGCGACAACGCCGTCTGGTACTCATCAAACGCTTCCTTGTACTTCTTGCGCGCAAAGAAAGCCGTGCCCAGATTCGAATGGATCGACGCCGATCCCGGCGTCAGCGCCAGCGCCTTCCGGTACTGCGAAATCGCCTTCCGGTAACTCTTCTGCGCATAGTAAACCGTGCCCAGATTGTTGATCGCCTCGGAGTACTTCGCATCCAGCCGCTGCGCCCGCTCATACTGCTTCCGCGCCTGCGGCAGAAACGTCATTTGATGGTAGGCAATCCCAATCTTGTTGGCCAGAATCGCCGAGTCCGCAGGGCCCTGCTGATAAACTTCTACCGCCTCCCGGTACATCTTCCGCGCCATGAAAATATCACCGCGCTGCTCGTGCGTCAGGTTGGGCCGTTGCGACTGCGCCGCCTGATCGCGCGACGGCAGCTTCAATCCATCGTTACTGGCCTGCTGTGCAGACAGGCAAAGCGTTCCGGCGCCCACAACAAGGACCCAGAGGGGGGCAGACTGGCGTTTCATGCATGCGCCTCCATTGCCAACAGTGTAACTCTACTTCGCCGGCGTTGCGCTCTAGTTCCCGCCGCGCCGCTTGAACCAGTCCCCGATCCGCCCAAACATCCCCTTCTCTTCCTTAGCCGGCTGCGCTGGCGCCGATGCCGGCGGGTCGCCAGCCGC
>CANIFK010000269.1 GCA_947466555.1 Acidobacteriota bacterium
CGCAAGCCCGAAGTCGATCTCGACATTGACACGCCCGTCAAAGCCTCCGTCATCGGCAGCGCCGGCCGCGAAGAGGGCGGCATCTTCCACGCCATCGACGTCCTCCAGTCCTTCGTCGAACGCCGCAAGGGCGGCGAATCCGGCGTCCAATCGGTCCAGTGTATCCACGGCCCCGACGTCTGGAAGTGGACCGACCAAAACCCCTGGGCCGCCAATCTCCTCGACAACATCCGCACCAGCTTCAACTTCAAACCCGGCCACTTCCAGGCAACGGTCCCCCAGCCCGGCGTGACCATCATCGAGTACCGCGACGGCACCAAAGGCGCCGTCTACGCCATCAACGACGTCGGCTGGACCTACGCCGCCGACATCGATGGCCGCAAAGACCCCTTCCTAACCTCCATGCTCGGCTGGCCCGGTCCCTTCGCCCAGTACCACGCCGCCAACGCCTTCGAACACTGGATCATCGAGATGATGCTCACCCGCAAGGAGCCCGTCAATGCGGAGCGCCTCCTCCTCTCCACCGGCATCGTCTCCTACAACATGGAGTCCAACTGGGAAAACGGCCGCTACTCCGCCGTGGGCCGCCGTGTCGAAACGCCCTTCATGAACATCGCCTACCGCACCACCCGCGGCTCGCAATTCGAAACCGGCCCCCGCCCGCCCGTCCGTCCCTACATCCGAGGATTCGAGAAATAAATGGCACACAAAAACACCATCTGCCTCTGGTACGAAACGGAGGCCCACGAAGCTGCCCTTTTCTACGCCGCCACCTTCCCCGATAGCGTCGTCAACGCCGTCCACCGAGCCCCCGCCGACTATCCCGGCGGCAAGAAGGGCGACGTGCTTACCGTCTCCTTCACCGTCCTCGGCATACCCTGCCTTGGCCTGAACGGAGGCCCCGCCTTCAAGCACAGCGAAGCCTTCTCCTTCCAGGTCTCCACCGAGGATCAGGAAGAGACCGATCGCTACTGGAACGCCATCGTCGGCAGCGGTGGCAAGGAAAGCAACTGCGGCTGGTGCAAGGACCGCTGGGGCCTCTCCTGGCAGATCACCCCCCGCGCCCTAACCCAAGCTCTCGCCGCCGGCGGAGCCGAATCCGGCCGCGCCTTCCAAGCCATGATGAAGATGACCAAAATCGACGTCGCCGCCATCGAGGCCGCCCGCCGCCAAACGCCCTAGTCAATATCCTGATACGCCGCCGTCGTCAAAAACTCCTGGAAATCCTCCCGCGTCATCATGTCCGCGAAGATCTCGGCCGCCCGCTTCTTCACCGGCGTCCCCGGCTTCGAAGCGAACTCGGAATCAATCGCCGCCCGCACCAGTTCCGCCGTCACGCGCCGCCCATCCGTCAGCGTGACCCCGTGCTTCACCCACTGCCAAACCTGCGACCGCGAAATCTCCGCCGTCGCCGCGTCCTCCATCAGGTTGTAAATCGGTACGCACCCATTCCCATTCAGCCACGCCTCCAAATACTGAATCCCCACATCGACGTTCATCTGCAGCCCCGCCGCCGTCACCTCGCCCGCCACCGGCTCCAGCAGGTCCGCCTCCGTCACATGCACGTCCTCCCGCAACACGCCAATCTGATTCGGCCCCGGCATGAACTCGTCAAACACGGCCTTCGCAATCGGAATCAACCCCGGATGCGCCACCCACGTCCCGTCGTGCCCGGCCTTCACTTCGCGCAACTTATCCTGCCGCACCCGCTCCAGCGCCTGCTCGTTCGCCGCCGCGTCGTTCTTGATCGGAATCTGCGCCGCCATCCCGCCCATCGCGTGAATCCCGCGCTTGTGGCAAGTCTGAATCAACAGGTCCACATAGGCCTTCAAAAACGCCTTCGTCATCGTCACCTGCGCCCGGTCCGGCAGCACTTTATCCGACCGGTGCCCCAGCTTCTTGATGTAGCTGAAAATGTAGTCCCACCGCCCGCAGTTCAACCCAGCCGAGTGGTCCCGCAACTCATACAAAATCTCGTCCATCTCAAACGCCGCCAGAATCGTCTCCACCAACACCGTCGCCCGCACCGACCCCTGCGGCACCCCGCAATACTCCTGCGCAAACACAAACACGTCGTTCCAAAGCCGAGCCTCCAAATGGCTCTCCATCTTCGGCAAATAGAAATACGGCCCCCGCCCGCGCCGCAACGACTCCGCCGCGTTATGGAAGAAATACAGCCCAAAATCGAACAACGCCCCCGAAATCGGCTTCCCGTCGATCAGCATATGCTTCTCCACCAAGTGCCATCCGCGCGGCCGCACCAGCAGCACCGCCGTCGTCTCGTTCAGCTTATAAACTTTCCCCTCGGGGCTCGTAAATCCAATCGTCCCCCGATTGGCGTCCCGCATATTCACCTGCCCCTGCAGGTTGTTGTCCCACGTCGGCGAATTGGCGTCTTCAAAATCCGCCATGAACACCGAAGCCCCGGAGTTCAACGCGTTGATCACCATCTTCCGGTCCACCGGCCCCGTGATCTCCACACGCCGGTCCATCAACGCCGGCGGTATCGCCGCGACTTTCCAATCGCCCGCCCGCACCGCCGCCGTCTCCGGCAAAAAGCCCGGCAGCACGCCCCGCCGCAACTCCTCCCATCGCACCGCCCGCTTCGCCAGCAACTCCTCTCGCCGCGCATCGAACTTATCCGATAGCGCCACCAAAAACGCCACCGCCTCCGGCGTCAGAATCTCGGCGTAAGCACTGTCAATCGGGCGTGTAAAGGTACCCATGGGTGCCCACCACACTACATCCTCGCACCGCCCATCTGTCAACTCCGGTATCGTAAAAATGTGCGGCGAATCCTCCTCTTTCTAACCCCCATCCTCGCCGCCCAATCCTGGACCACCCTCCCCGATGGCGGCCAGAACATGCTCCTTGCCGACGCCCGGCTCTCCGCCCCCGCCTCCCTCGCCACCGCCCAGAAAATCCCCGTCGACGGCATGCCCTTCGCCGACGCTCTCCGCATCCAGCTCACCGCCCCTGGCGCCCAGGCCTGGGACGCCCAGATCATCGCCTCGACCACCGGCAACATCGCCCCCGGCGACGCGCTCCTCCTCTCCCTCTTCGTTCGCGGCAGCAGCCCCACCAGCGAAACCAACGAGGCCCGCGCCACCGCCTACCTCCAGCGCTCCAGTGGCGACTTCGCCAAGTTCATCACCGCCCCCCTCACCGCCGGCCCCGCCTGGCGCCAGTACCTCGTCCCTGTCAAAGCGGAAACCACCCTCGCCACCGGCCAGCACCAGTTCGTCATCCACCTCGCCTACGCCGCCCAAACCATCGAAATCGGCGGCATCTCTCTTCTCAATTACCGCAACACCATCCCCCTCGCCGACCTTCCCCGCACCAAGATCACCTACCCCGGCCAGGAGCCCGACGCTCTCTGGCGCGCCGAAGCCGACACCCGCATCGACGAACTCCGCAAGGCCAACATCCAACTCACCGTCACCGACTCGAACGGCGCCCCCATTCCCGACGCCCAGGTCCGCGTCCGCATGACCCGCCACGAGTTCGGCTTCGGCTCCGCCGTCGCCGCCGACGGCATCAACAACGACGGCGAAAAATACCGCGAAACCATCAAAGAGCTCTTCAACAAAGTCGTCCTTGAAAATGACCTCAAGTGGCCCCAATGGGAGCAAAACCGCAATAGGGCCCAAGGCGCTCTCAACTGGCTCCGTGCCAACGGCATTACCAAAGTCCGCGGCCACAATCTCGTCTGGCCGAACTGGCAATACCTTCCCTCCGACCTCCAGCGCCTCTCCGCCAACCCCGCCGCCCTCCGCGCCCGCATTCTCGATCACATCGCCGAAGAGGTCTCCGCCACCCGCGGCCAGCTCGTCGAATGGGACGTCCTCAACGAGCCCTACACCAACACCGCCCTCCAAGCCATCCTCGGCGACCAGGAAATGGCGACATGGTTCAAAAAGGCCGCCGAACACGATCCCCAACCCACCCTCTACATCAACGACTACAGCATCCTCTCCGGCGGCGGCCTCGATAAACCCCATCAGGACGGCTACTTCAATATCATCCGCAAGATCATCGATGGGGAAGCCCCGCTCGGCGGCATCGGCATGCAGGGCCACTTCGGCGCGCAGCTCACCTCCGTCCCCAAACTCTGGCAAATCCTCGACCGTTTTGCCGAATTCAAAAAGCCCATCCACATCACCGAATTCGATATCGACATCGACGACGAAGAGGTCCAGGCCGCCTACACCCGCGACTTCCTCACCGCCATCTTCGCCCACCCCTCCGTCGATGGCTTCATGATGTGGGGTTTCTGGGAGGGTCGCCACTGGCGCCCCCGCGCCGCCATGTTCCGCAAGGACTGGTCCCGCAAACCCAATGCCGACGCCTTCACCGGCCTCGTCTTCAACAAGTGGTGGACCGACGAAACCGCCATCACCGATGCTGACGGCGCCATCAACCTCCGCGGCTTCAAAGGCGACTACGCTATCGACGTCTCGCTCGGCGATATTACCCAATCCACCACCGCCAGCCTCACCCGCGATGGCCTCACCATGACCATCACCCTGCCGTAATTCCGTCGCAACAACCAGGCGCGCCTCCCCACGCCCCTAGCGCCAGCCCCTCAATTTGCCATACCATGAGCCCAGCCATGGAACGCCGCAAATTCGTCGCCGCCACCACCGCTGCCATCTCCGCCAGCGCAGCCACCACCACGCCCGTCCGCGCCACCCTCCTCCGCCCCGGCTACTGGGGCACCCAGTTTTACGACGAAAAGGAGCGCGCCGAACTCAACGACGTGCTCGACGCCCAATCTCCCTTCCGCTGGTACGGCGCCAAGACCCCCACCAAAGTCCTCCAATTCGAAAAGGAATTCGCCGCGCGGATGCAGACGAAATTCGCCCTCGGCGTCACCTCCGGCACCGCCGCGCTGCAAGTCGCCATGGCCGCCCTCGAAATCGGCCCCGGCGACGAAGTCATCCTCCCCGCCTGGACCTGGCACTCCTGTTTCAACGCCGTCCTCCTCGCCGGCGCCCTCCCCGTCTGCGTCGAAATCGATACCACCTTCAACATCGACCCCGCCGCCTTCGAACGCGCCATCACCCCCCAAACCAAAGCCGTCATCGCCGTCCACCTCCAGGGCAACCCCTGCCGCCTCGACCAGGTCCTCGCCATCGCCAAAAAGCACAAGCTAAAGGTCATCGAAGACTGCGCCCAAAGCGTCGGCGCCTCCTACAACGGCCGCCCGGTCGGCTCCTACGGCGACATCAGTATCTACAGCCTTCAGCTCAACAAAACCATCACCGCCGGCGAAGGCGGCGCCGTCGTCACCAACGATCCCGTCCTCTTCGAACGCGCCTCCCGCTTCCACGATCTCGGCGGCTTCCGCGCCCCCCACCAGCAGCAGGTTGGCGAACCCCGCGTCCCCTGGCTCTTCGGCGCCAACTACCGCATGAGCGAGTTCACCGGCGGCGTCCTCCTAGCCCAACTCCGCAAGCTCGATAAAATCGTCACCGCCATTCGCGCCAACGCCCGCCACGTCTACGACGGCATCCGCGACCTCCCTGGCATCCAGTTCCGCCACCTCCCCGACCCCGCCGGCGAGCTCGGCGCCGGCGTCTTCTTCGACCTCAAAACCAAGGACCGCGCCGACCGCTTCCTCACCGCCATGAAGGCCGAAAACATCACCGCCGCCAAGCCCGGCGGCTCGGTCATCCTGCCAACCCTCCCCCACATCATCGCCAAAGCCACGCCCCCCGGCTGGCCCAGCTACAGCACCCCCCGCGGCAAGGCCCTGCAGTACGGCGCCCAATCCTGCCCGCAAACCATCGATATCCTGCAACGCTTCGCCGGCGTCCCTTTGGACCCCAAATACACCCGCCAGGATCTTACCGACATTGTGGCCGCAATCCGCAAAGTCTATCCGGCGTAAACCGGAGCTCTACTCGTACCGCAGCGCTTCAATCGGATCGATCTCCGCCGCCTTCATGGCCGGATAGATACCGAACAGAACCCCAATCGAAACCGAAACGCCGAACGCAATCACAATCGACGCCGTCGTCACGATCGTCTTCCATTCCGCCGCCTGCGCAATCACCCACGCAATCAGCAATCCGCAGGCGATTCCCAGGATCCCGCCCGCCACCGAAATGAGAATCGACTCCGTCAGAAACTGCCGCACAATATCGCCCCGCCGCGCGCCCACCGCCCTGCGAATGCCAATCTCCCTCGTCCGCTCCAGCACCGTCGCCAGCACAATGTTCATAATCCCAATCCCGCCAACCAGCAGCGAAATCGCCGCGATCGCCACCATCACATAGGTGAAAATCGTCTGCGTCCGCTGCTGCTGCGCCAGCAACGCCGCCGGAATCGTCACCGTGAAATCCTCCGCGCCCCGGTGCGTCGAGCCCAATACGGCCGTCACCACCTTGGCCGCCGCCACGCTATCGGCATTCGGCTTCATTCGCACGTCCACCCCGTCCAGCTCATCCTTCAGAAACCGGCTCGAATCCCAGAACCGAAACTTGAACGTGTTCGCCGGAATGAAGATCGCATTCGCCCGGTCCAGTGACTTCACGTTCAACCCCCCATCGGTCACCTTGTCCGCCAACACCCCCACCACTTGCAGCCAAGTATCATTCACCTTCACCTGCCTGCCTACACCCGGCCCAAAACCGATCATCGCCTGCTTGGCCGCCTGCCCAAGCACACAAACCGCCACGCTGCCCTCATTCTCCTCCTCACTGAAGAACCGCCCCTCCTGAATCGCCAGGCTATGAATCGCTGCAAACGCCGGACGCACCCCATGCATGTCCGGGATCGATCCGGTCGGCTTGGGCAGGATCCGCGCCGGGTGCAGCGAACGCCGCGGCGACAACAGCTCCATCCCCTCCAGATTGGCCTCCAGCACGCGGATGTCCCGCTCCGTCAGCCCGGGCGAAACCCGCCGCCGCTGCTGCAACTCCTCGGCGCTTGTCGCCGGCCGCGACTCCACCAGAATGTTCCGCACGCCCAGATTCTCGATGAATTGCAGCGACTCCTCCCGCGCCCCCGCCCCAATCGAC
>CANIFK010000270.1 GCA_947466555.1 Acidobacteriota bacterium
CAGATCCCGGAAGTCCGCGCCCATACCGGCGATGGCGTGGCCGTCATCGCGGAGTGCGACACCTGCCTCCAAGCCGATCTCTTCAAACTTCCCATTGCCGAGGTTGCGGAACAGCAGGCCACGCACGGAGTCGTTGGCGACGAAAATGTCGGTGAACCCATCCCCATCCATATCCGCGAACGAGACGCCCATGCCTTTGCCGATGTGGCTGCCGATGCCGGAGCCAGCCGAGACATCTGTGAATGTGCCGTCATGGTTGTTGTGGAAGAGTTGATTGGGCAAGCCGCGATAGGCGTCCGGATGGCAGTAATACTGGCGCTCCGGCGTGCCGCAGCGGGGCTCTTTGGCGCCGTCCCACTCCACGTAGTTGGCGACGAAGAGGTCCAGCCAGCCGTCGTTATCGTAGTCGAACCAACCGGCCGAAACGGCCCATTTCGGGGCGGGGTTCGCCATACCGGCCTTGGCCGTGATATCGGCGAAGCGTCCCTTGCCGAGGTTGCGATAGAGCGTGTTGCCCTTCACGCCGGCGACGAAGAGATCGGCCAATCCGTCGTTGTCGAAATCGGCGGTGGCGACGGCCATCGCGTAGCCTTCTCCGGCGAGGCCGGCTTCGGCCGTGACATCGGTGAAGGTCAAATTGCAGTTGTTGCGGAAGAGCCGGTTGGAGAAGCCGGGGCCGGTTTTACGGAGGCTGGGAACGGCCGCGCCGTTGGTGAAAAAGATGTCGGTACAGCCGTCGTTGTTGAAGTCGAATGCGGCTAGGCCGCCGAGGGTGAGCTCGATCTGATGGAAGCCGCCGGCTTCGCCGTTGTGGAGTTCGAAGTGCAGGCCTGCCTTGGCGGCGATCTCTTCAAACCGGATGGCGGATGGCTCCTGCGCCGCGGGCGCGGCGCAGGAGAAGAGAACGGCAAGTGCGAAGGAACGGAGCACGGTGTCCCCTATGCTACCGAAACAGCGCCGCCGGCTAGAACTCGATTCTGGCGACGATCTGGCCGGTGCGCGGCGTGGGCAACGAGGAGTTCACGCTGTTGGAGGCGATGCCGTTGTAGTTCAGGAAGCCGAAGCCGCCGGTGAGCACGCCGTTGGAACGGGTGGGCGGGGTGGCCGGGGCGCCGGTGCTGGGTGGGGCGATCGACAGGTTCTGGTTGAACAGATTGAAGAACTCTGCCCGGAGGCTGAACGACGCCTTTTCGCGAACGCGGAACTCCTTGCCCAGGCCGCCGGAGATGATAGGCCGGCGTTGGGCGCGGAAGTCGTTGTAGTAGGCGATATTGCTGCCGGGGACGCCCGCGGCCTGATCCTGCCAGGCGGCCGGATTGAGGATCGTTTCCTGGGTCGGGTCGATGCAGCCGCAGTTGGGATCCTTCAGGAACAGGGGCACACCGGGCACGCGCGTTTGGCGAGTGTAGCCGGTGGAAAGGAAGCCGCCGATGGCGTTGTTGGAACCGGGCGATGACAGCAGCGCGCCGCTCTGCCAGGTGCTGATGGTGCCGATCTTCCAGCCGCTCAGCAGGGCGCGCGCGACGGTGTTCTGCTTCAGGAATCCGTAGGCCGGCACCGTGTAGTTGATGCTGAGGCTGGCGATATGCGGCAGGTAGTTCGGCGAGAGCCCCTTGAAGCTCTGCCGGTCGTAGATGCTGCCGGCGTTGGTGGCGTTGTCGAGCGTTTTGGAGAACGCGTACGAGAACATGCCGGTGAAGCCATAGGAGAAGCGCTTGGTGACTTTCACTTGGAGTGCGTCGTACCAGGAGGCGCCGAGCGGTGCCCACAGCTGGCCCACACCGCTGAACTGCGGATAGGGCCGGAGGCTTTGCAACACAGTTCCGTTGGTGGGGAAGCCGGGGTAGGGCAGCTTGAAACCGGCAGCCACGGCGCCGGCGGAGGTGATGGTGGAATTGAGAAGCGTACGCGTGGCGGCGTTGGTCAGATCACCAAGTCCGTAGCGGGCGAGCGTGGCCGGGCTGACCGCGTTGTAGTTCACCAGCGAGCCCACCGGATACTGTCCGTTGCCGCCGCCGCCGGCGTTCTGCCACACGGTACGGTTGCCGAGGTAGGAGGCTTCGACGACGATGTCCCGGCCAATGTCGCGCTGGACCGAGATGTTCCACTGGTTAACGCGCGACGGGCGCCCGCCGTTCTTGTCCACCAATGCCGGCGCGGCCTGTACGGCTGCCCCGGGGATAACGTTCAGACCGGCGTCGTAGGCGGCGCCGTAGAGCAGGTTCTGGTCGAGCACGAGCGGTCGCGAGATGGTGCCGGCGGCGACGCCGTTGCCGGGCGCGGGGATGTTGACGACGTTGAAGCCCATGCTGGCTGTGGACGGTGCGACCGCGGTTGGCGATAACGGCCCGTACACCAACCCCCATCCGGCGCGCAGTACGGTCTTGGCGTTCAACTGGTAGGCGGCGCCGATGCGCGGCGCGAAGGCTTTCTTGTAGGCGGGCACCAGGTCACATCCGCAACGGCCGTTTCCTTTGCCGGCGTAGAGAACGGCGCCAAGGAGGCCGTTGGCATTGGGGTTGGGCGTGGTCGGGCTGAAGGTGGACTGACGATCCCACAGCTCTCCGAGCGGGCCCTGGTAGTCCCAGCGGATGCCGTAGTCGAGCGTCAACTTGCGTGTCAGTTTCCAGGTGTCCTGCGCAAAAATCGCCAGCGATTTCCGCCGGTTCTGCGGCGTGGCGGCGTTGCCCGCCGAAGCATTGTCGTAGAGCCCCAAAAGGAAGCTGGCCCAGGCGGAGCCCGTTCCGGTGCCATTGGGCAGGACCTGGCCGTAGAGCGGCTGCGAGGTCTGCGCGCCGCTGAAATTGAAAGTCGGCGTGAGGTTGTTATAGGTCAGAGGGCTGGTTGTTTCCAGTTTCCAATCGCCGCCGAACTTGGTCGTGTGATTGCCGTGCGTCCAGCTGAGGTTGGCCACGCCGGTCGCTTTCTGGTCGAACAGAAGAGTGCGGTTGCCGGTGCCGAAGGGCAACGCCATGCCGCCCAGAACGCTGTCGCCAATTGGGCCGAGGCGCGGGAAGCCGGTGCCGGGAGCTCCGGTGATGCCGAGCTTGGTGGGGTCGAACTCGAAGCTAACGGGCGGAACGGTGTCGGGGTTCCGGTAGCGGATGAAGCCGGCGCCCAGGTGCAGCAGCATGGTCGGCGTCAGCGTGTGGTCGTAGTTTAGCCGGCTGGTCATGCTCCAGATGTTTTGGACGCGCACGCGTGACAGAACGTCCGAAAGGCCGTCGACGCCGTTCGATTTATCGGTGTTTTGCGAGCCCCAGTAGCCGGAAAGTTTGCTTCTGTCGTTGAAGCTGTGGTCGATCTTGATCGACGGGATCTGCTGCAGTTTGAAGAACGCGCCCGATTGGGTGAAGTTGTTCACGAAGGCATCGGCGCCTTGATTCGGCTTCGGCAGGTAGCCGAGGATTTTTTGCGCGGTGGGGTCGATGCGGCTGGCTGGAATGATGTTGTTGGGGAAGATGTTGAGGACGCGGCGGCCGGTCGCGTCGAGCACGGTGGTCGCCGGGTCGTAGATGGCGTTCTGGATGATCGCGCGTCCGGCAAAATCGGTGCCCAGATTGCGGAACCCGGTGACGGCCAGATTGTTGCTCAGATTGCCCGCCAGATAGGCGCTGTTGGGCACCGTGGAAGTGCCCGCGTAGAGGCTTTCGCGGTCGCGATACTTCTCCATGTTGAAGAAGAAGAACGTGCGGTTTTTGCCGCTATAGAGTTTCGGAATGAGCACAGGACCGCCGACCGAGCCGCCGTAGTCGGCCAGATGCTTCACGACTTTGATGTGCTGCCCTTTGCCATCGTTGGTGAAGGGGATGCCGGCGTTCAGGAACGTGTTCTCGACATATGTGTAGACGCTGCCGTGGATCTGGTTCGTGCCGCTTTTTGACGTGAAGTTGTAGACGCCGCCGTTGCCGACGCGGCCGAACTCCGCCGAGAAATTCGACGTCTGCAGCGTGAACTGTTCGATTGCTTCGACCGAAGGCTGCAGTTCGTCGGAGACCAACGTTTGCCGCGCGCTGTCGGACTCCTGCCCTTCGAACATGATCTTGAAGTTGCCCGAGCCGCCATTGATGGAGATATTGTTCCAGCCGTTAAATGTCGCGCCGGGTGTCATCTGCGCAAAGGAAAGCGGGTTGCGAATGGCGCCTGCGCCGATGCCAAAATTGATCGGTAATTCGGCGATCTGTTTTCCCGTAATGGTCGTGGATTGCTCCGCGCTTTCCGTTTTTAGCTGCGTTGACTCCGCGCTGACGCGAATTGATTCGGCGGCCGACCCCACCGACAGGGCGACTTCGACGCGTGTTGTCACCGCGACGCGCACCTGGATATTTGTTTGCTCGTAGGGGCTGAATCCTTGGTGGGCTACTTTCAGAGTGTAGGTTCCGGCGGGTAACGACAGCAGCGTGTAGTTGCCGGTTCCGGTGGTCACCGATTCGGTGTTTGCACCCGTGTTGGCGTTGGTGAGGACGATCCGGACGCCTGGGATCAGAGCGCCGGTGGAATCGGTCACCGTACCTGTAACAACTCCGCGGTCGCTTTGGGCGAACAGTGCGGTCATCGACAAAAGCAAAAGCGTAGTTAGTTTGTATTTGTTCACGTGGGCCTCGGGGCGCGGCAGCGCAATGGCCCGTGTATTATTTCACAGCGGTCACCCCAAACGGGGCGTTTATAACAATAAACTATTCCCTTGGCGCGTCCAGTTTCGCCAGCGCCGCACGCGCTTTTCGTGATACCGGATTCAATTCCAGATACCGGGAAAGAAGCATGCGCGCATCCTTCGCCGAACGAATCTGTGCGAGATTCAGTACGGCTTCTTCCAATGCTGGATTGGCCAACAGCGCGCGTTCCCACAGCTGGCCCGCCTCGGTGAACCGGCCCAAACGCGCCAGATGCGTTCCCAGATTTACGAGCGCCGCCGGCTCATATGGATTTTCGCGCAACACTGATTCGTAGAACTGTGCGGCGCGGGCCGCATCGGGTTCCAGCACAGCCAATCGCAAGCGCACCGGCCAGTCCTGCGGCTCCGCGCGCAGCAGAAACTCCTTGGCGCGCCGGTCCCCAAGTTCGGCGTAGGCGAGGCCCAGCGCCCGGTCGTCGCCCGTCCCCAGAAACGGGACGAGAGTCTTCTGCGCCGGTGCCGCTACCCTCTTGCCGGTGCGCGGGATGCTGTGGTCGGTCATCACGCCGTGATTGGCGTCGACGGCCAACGTGCGCGGCATGTGGCAGGTGGCGCAGCGCTCCTGTTGGCGGTGCGCCTCGGTGTGACAGCCCAGGCAGGCCTGTTGGGTTTTGTCGGCGTTGGTGTGCGGTTCATGGCAGGTTCCGCACCATAGCTTGTCCCCGGTGGCGGTCTTGCACGCGCTGCCAGCCAGCTTCTCCACGTGGCTGGTAACCTTCAAATCCCGGCGGCCCAGTTTCCAGACGAAGTACGTGGCAATGTCCGACAACCGGTCGCCCGCGCGGTACTCGGAGAACTTGCGACCGGGCCGGTCGATGCGCGCTTCGCCGGTTAGATGGCACTGGCTGCACACCGCGTCACGCCGTTCGGCGTCGAGTTTTGTCGGGTTCACCATCGGGCTCTTCGCCGGATTTCGCGCGTGTTCACTGCCCGGCCCGTGACAGCGTTCGCAGCCCACTCCGTTCTCCAAAAATGGCGGGTCTCCGTAGCGGTTCTGCGTGCCCAGAACGGGCCGAACCCGGCTGGTATGGCACTGCAGGCAGGTAGGTTCAACGGCGCGCGTCAACCGCACCTCGCTGTCCTTCTCGTAGCCGGGCGAGGCGTCCCAGGCCTGCTTCTGCGCGTACCAGGTAACGGGCAGTTCGAACAGATATCCATCGCGCTCGCGGAGGTAGGTGCGGCCGGCGGCGTTGGAGCCAATGAAGTAGTCAATGGTCGACGAACCGCCATCGAACTGCAACGTCCTGCCAGCAATCTGATAGCGGTGTCCGGCGGCCATGAATTGCGCCGCCGGGACGGACTCCACTCGCCCGCTCGACCGCGCCATCGGCGTCCGCGCATAGGCGTCGAACACTTCCGCATGGCAGTGCCTGCAGAGTTGGCTACCGATGAACACCGCGGCGGCGGCTAACAGCATGGGGGGCTACTCGGTTACGCCTTCCACTTGTAGAAATAGAACGTCAGGTTCTTCGGGCCGGCCTTGATGCCGTGCATTTTGTTGGCGCCGCAGTACATCATCGAGCCCGGCCCCACCTTGTATTTCTTGCCGTCGACGATCATCTCTCCGGTGCCCTCGGTGATGATCATGAACTCTTCATCGGGGTGCGAATGCGGCGGGTGCGGTTCCTGATTGGCGTAGAGCAGCAGGCTGCCGCCGGTCATGGATTTCAACTGCTCCGTCGGGCCGTCGAAGAAGATTTTCAATTCGCCGAACGGGGCCTTGCTCGTGCGCACTTTGGCGGCATCCACCACGGTGTTCTGCAACTCGCCCGGCTTGGCGGCGAAGAGCGCCATCGGGGCCAGAAAGGCGGGCAGTTTAAAAACGTCTCTGCGTTTGGGCATGGTTCATTTTCGCGTATTTTCCAAGACCGCGAGGTAGCCCAGCGTAAAGTCTTTTCGCTTGTCGAACCCGTCGAGCAACGGCAGCAGCAGCGCCATCGGCGCCACCCACAGAAACCACAGCAGATTCAGCGGCAGGGGGAAGAACTGGCCGCCGTTCAACAACCGGCGCGCCAGCAGCCGGAAGTAACCGCCGCCGGGCGCGAGACTGACCACGCGCAGCCCGGCGCGCGCGGCCAACTCCTCCACGCCAAACTTCGTATACCGGAAAAAATCGTGCGGGTGTTGATGTACTTCCCATTCATGCGGCACCACCAGAAGTAAGCGACCACCGGGCCGCAGCACGCGGCCCAATTCAAACAGCACCCGCGCCGGGTCCTTCACATGTTCCAGCGTAACGATGTTCAATGCTGCGTCGAAAACTCCATCGGCGAAGGGCAGGGAAGTGAGGTCGCCCAGCACGTCCAGCTGCGTATAATCCCATTGCTGGTCGCCAATTCCCAGGTCCAA
>CANIFK010000271.1 GCA_947466555.1 Acidobacteriota bacterium
CCCATCGAAGACGACAAACCATACCTCGTCGCCATGACCGATTACCTCGCCTTCGGCGACACCGGCTACCCCGAACTCGCCCAGGAACTCACCGGCGGCCCCGAACGGGCTGCCAACATCAAAGTCCAATCCCGCCTCTCCGAACTCGTCCTCAACCGCCTCCGCAACCCCAAGTCCGCCCCGGTAGCCAGCAGCAAAGCCATCACCTTCAGCACCTATCTCGACTACCTCGATTGGCCCGGCTTCCCCGCCGAACCCGAAGCCTCCCTCGCCATGCAGTTCAGCGAGTATTTCCACACCGCCTCCACCGGCACCCCCCGCTTCCGAGGCATCGCCGAACAGCCCGTCATCAACCACGAAACCCTCACCCAAACCCGCCCCCGCTGGCGTCTCGTCCTCGAACGCAGCGACATCTCCTGGTCCGATTACTGGCACAACCAGTCCAGCCAGGCCGCGCTGCTCACCGCCTTCGAAGGCATCACCGAAAGCCGCGTCAACACGGCCGAAAATCATCAATTAAACACCTCCTGGGCCGCCGAACTCCGCCGCGAAAAGATCAGCTCCACGGACTTCCTCCGCACCGAAGGCCGCCTGCAAAACCTCCGCATCGCCAGCACCGATTCCCGCCTCGTCCACACCTATCCCCAAAACGAAATCTCCCTCGAAGCCGGCTGGCGCCACGCCATCCACCGGTCTATCTTCCAGCGTCCCTGGTGGGGCGTGCAGCTCTCCGGCATCGTCAACACGCAGCTGCAAAACCCGCTCTTCGCCGCAAGAGTGGCCTACCGTCCGCAAGGCGATTGCCCCTCGGGCGACTGCCGCGCCACTCTCTCCTATGACGCCAGTCTCGGCCGCACCACCCGCACCCTGGCCAAGCTCGGCCTCCGCCGCGAAACCCGTGATAGCTGGGCCGAATGGGGCCTGTTCACCGGCGCCGTCCGCCGTCCGATCAGCTATCAAATCGAGAACCTCCCCGCCTGCCAGCTGCAATTTGAAAACCTCGCCAGCTGCCTCGCCAATGCCACGCGCATCCTGCCAACCGTCCCCATCCGCGAAGACCTGAAACAACAAACCACCATGGGCGGCGGCATGGAATCGGGCATGTTCATGAACTTCCAATGGCGCATCCCGCTCATGCCCTCGAACGCCGCCCAACTCGTCGTCGAAAACCGCGGCCGCTTGTACTTCAAACACGGCAAGGACATCCCGCTCGACACCCGCCTGTCGAACCTGTTCACGGCAGGCCTATCGGTCCCCATCGCCGGTCGCCTGGCCCTGAAGCCCACCTGGACGCTGTTCCACTACATGAACAAAGACGGCCTCATCTTCGCCAGGCTCCCCGCCCTCGGCTTCGTCCGCCGCCCCGGCGTGCTCCTCATGGGCAACGGTTTCGACGTCAAAGCCGAATACCGTTTCGACTGGACCGAAGGCCAATCCTTCCTCAAAATCCTCAAATACGGAAGATAGGGCCAACCCCGCATGAGATTGGCCGCCTGCTAACTCCTCTGCTTCCCGCAGCCGCTGTTTGTCTATTCCGTCCGTGCGGACAATCTCGTCCTTCACGCCAATACCCCGTTCCCGGCGGAGGCCGGCCGCGACGTGTTGCGGTTGGCGGCCGCGAAACTGGCAACGTCGCCGCTCAATTCCCCGGCCATCGAGCACCACGTCTACATCTGCCAGGCCCGCTGGCGGCAGCGTCTGTTTTTCAACAAAGACTATGGCGCAGGCGGCGTCGCACCCTATCCGTTTTCGGCCAACGTATTCCTCCGCGACGCCCGCATTGAAGACAATCGGCTCATCAGTCCCACCGGCAAGCCCGTACCCGGCGCGCGGACGTTGGATTACTACATTGCCCACGAAATCACGCACCAGCTAACCGGCCGGGCGCTCGGCGTGCGCGCCTATACAGCATTGCCGCAGTGGGTTCGCGAAGGCTACGCCGATGACGTGACCATGGATTGGCGCCGCTCCGGGCTCTATTCGCGGTTCCATCTGCTGGTAGCTCACCTGTTAGACCAGCGCCAAATGCCCCTGCCGCAACTGTTATCCAATCCACCCGAACAGGAAGCGGTGGAAGCGGAACTCCGCCGCCAATCCAACTCGCCGCTACGGCATCATCCGCTTCGGAACCACCTTCCGGTACTGGTCTTTCCAATACTCTTTCCGTGCCGGCTCAATCTGCCCCAAAACCACATAGGCCTGCTCCAACAGCGGCTCCAGCCGCACCGCCTCCATGGCCTCCTTGCGCGCCTCCTCCGTCCGCCCCACGTTCGCCAAAGTGGCCGCCAAATGCAGACGCCGCAATGAATCGAGCGGCGCCAACTCCACCGCCCGCCCCAGCCACGGCAACGCCAACTCCGGCTTCTTCTGCCGCACATACTGCAGCCCCGCCGCCAGCGCCACGTCCCCGTCGGTATGCCCCTGCTTCACCGCCGCGTCCAACGCCACCAACCCCTCCCGCAGCCGCTTCAAACTCCGCGTCTTCTCCGCGCTCTGTAAATACCCCAACGCCAGGTTCCGCGTCGCCACCTCCTTTGCCGGCTCCCGCCACGCCCGCAACAACTCGCCCCGGTCCAAAAACTTCTGCTCACTCTTCTGCGTCCGGATCCAATGGTCGGTCCGCGACGCATGGCTCCCGTCCCACGGCCGCTGCTTCGGCATGTGGCAACCCACACAATCGGCCCCCGCCTTCCGCCGGTGCGCGTCGATGCTGTGCGCGTCGATGGATGTATGGCACCCCAGGCACTTCGCCCGCACGTCCACCTTCGCCCCATGCGAATCGTGACAAGTCCCGCACCACACCGGCTGGCACTTACTCTCCGCCCACTCCTCTGAATGACTGTTCACCCGTAACACCGTATCTTCGGAGTTACGCCGGGAAACATAAGTGGTAAAGACATCCTCCATCGCCATCCCCGCCCGAAAATCAGAAATCTTTTTCCCCGGATTCGCCACCCGCGCCTCGCCCGCCAAATGGCATGATTCGCAAACCGCATCCCGCCGCGCCGGCGCCAACTTCCCCGGATTTACGACATTCCCGGCCACGCCCGAAGCCAAATGCGCCGCCACATCCCCGTGGCAGCGCTCACACCCAATCGCCGCCTGCGCCATCTCCCCAAACCGGTTCTGCGATCCCTCCACCACCGCCACCCGCCCGGCATGACACTGCAAACACTCCCCCGAAACCGGCCGGTAAAACGTAGGATTGGCGTCAATCGCATACCCCGGCGCCATGTCCCAAATCATCCGGTTCGCAAACCAAGCCAGCGGCGACAGGAACAGCGAATCCCCCAGCCGCACAACAAAATTCTTCGCCTCACGCCCGGACCCGATCCCCCACTCCACCTCGTACGATTCCACCCCGCCCTTCATCTCCATGAAGTGCGTCATCTTTCCCTGCCCCCACACCACCCCCATCCGTCGCCCCGAAAAATCGTGGAACCACTGCCGCTGCGTCTGCACCTCCGCCCGTGGCTTCCCCACACTTCGCGCTTTCCCTGTGCGCGCGTACGAGTCCACGATAGACTGGTGGCAGCCAACACAGCGCGGGTCGGCCCAAACCGTCGCCGCGGTCAGCAAAAAGAGCACGCGGAGCATCACTGGTATTAGACACCGGATGCGTCCAAAACGCCAATTATGGTATTCTCTATCGAGAACAGGGAGATTTGAATTGCTGCAAGATCCAAACCTCGTAACCAAGCAGGAAGTCGAAGCCAACTTCGACTCGACCGTTCGCGAGGACATCGAAAAGTTCCGGGAAGCCGCCAATGGCTTCATCGCTGGCGAATTGACCGATGATCAGTTCCGCGCCCAGCGCCTCCGCCGCGGGGTCTATTCCCAGCGCCAGCCCGGCGTCCACATGATCCGCACCAAGGTCCCCGGTGGCATCCTCACCGCGGATCAGATGGACAATCTCGCCGAAGTCGCCGACACCTTCGCCGAAGGCAAAGGCCACCTCACCACGCGGCAGAACATGCAGTATCACTTCATCCCGCTGCCCCAGGTTGCCGATCTGCTCCACAAGCTCGCCGACGCCCGTCTCACCACCCGCGAAGCCTGCTACAACACCGTTCGCAACGTCACCGCCAGCCCGCTCTCCGGCCTCCTTGCCGGCGAAGCCTTCGACGTGCAACCCCACGTCCGCGCCGTCTCGCTCGCCTTCCTCCATAACGAACTCACCGACAGCCTGCCCCGCAAATTCAAGATCGCTTTCTTCAGCGGCGGCAAGCAGGACGACATGGCCCTCGCCATTCACGACTTCGGCGCCACCGCCGTCATTCGCGATGGCAAGCGCGGCTTCCGCACCGTCATCGGCGGCGGCTTGGGCCCCCTGCCCAACGAAGCGGCCCTGCTCGACGAATTCCTCCCCGAAGAACAGCTCGTGTCCCGCATTGAAGCGGTCATCATGCTCTTCAGCCAGTACGGCAACCGCGGCAATCGGAACAAGGCGCGCCTCAAATTCGTGCTCCGGGAACGCGGCTTGGAATGGGTCAAACAGACCATTGAAGCCAACTACGCCGGCATCCTCGCCAACGGCGGCACGCGCACTCCCTTGATCATCCCGGAGAACTTCGGCGGCTATCAAACCGTCACCCCGGCCCTCGGCGATGGCGGCCAGCTGCCCGTGCTCGGCGCCACCCCGGTCGATCCTGAATTCGACCGCTGGCTCGAATCCAACGTCCGCGAACAGAAGCAGCCCGGCTACGCCATCATCACCATCCGTGTGCCGCAGGGCAACATGGTGTCCTCGCAGATGCGCGCCCTCGCCCAGCTCTCCCGCGACGCCGGTGACTCCATCGTTCGCGTCGATATCGACCAGAACCTCCACCTGGCCTACATTCCCGTCAATAACCTCCGTCGCGTCTTCGCGGCGCTGCAGACCGCCGGCCTCGCCGCCTCCGGCGCCGGCGAACTGGTCGACACCGTCTCCTGCCCCGGCGCCTACTCCTGCAACTTGGCCCTCACCAAGTCCATGAACCTCGCCGCCGCCATGAGCGAAGCGGTTTCCAGCTACACCGATAAACAGGTGCGCGGCCTCTCCGTGAAGGTCTCCGGCTGCCCCAACTCCTGCGGTCAGCACTGGATCGGCAGCCTCGGCTTCTACGGCAACTCCCGCAAGGTCGATGGCAAGGAAGTGCCGTTCTACATGATGATGCTCGGCGGCGGCTACGACCGCGAAGGCATGCTGCGTTTCGGCCTGGCCATCTCCAGCTTGCCCGCCAAGCTCGCTCCCGTTGCCGCCCGCCGCATCCTCGATCACTTCATCGTCAACCGCGAAGAAGGCGAGTCCTTCCGCGAATACGTTCTTCGCAACAAAGTGGCGTTCTTCAAAACCCTGATCGCCGATCTCGCCAAGCCCACCGAATATCCCGACGAGTTCTTCATGGACTGGGGCGACAGCGAAAACTACAGCCTCCAACTCGGCCGCGGCGAGTGCGCCAGCTAATCATTTTCCCTCAGTAAGACTAGATACCGGGCGTTCTCAACCGAACCAACGCCCGGTTCTTTTTTTGGTGTCCATACCTGCTATGCTCGGCCCATGGCAGTACCAGATACCCCAAACTTCTCGCCGGTCGCCCGCGTCCTGCTTGGGGTCGTCGCGTTTGTGGTCATAGGATCGATGCTCCGCTACTTTGGGGTGGTCTAATATGCCCTCCAATCGCGAGCTCTTCGCCGATCTCACCCGCCAATACATCCAGGCCCTCCAACAGCAGGAATTGGCCTCCCTCGATGCCCTCCCGGCCGATCCCGCGGCGGCCGTCGACGCCTGGCTCACCGCCACCAATATCGCCGATGAAATCAACGGCCGCCGCCTCCTCGCGCGGGAAGATTTGCTCGCCGAAATGCGCGCCCGCGCCTAGCGCGGGTGCAACCGCAAACACCCTTGCGGTATACTCAAAAGACAGTGTGATTGCCGCTACCACCGGCACGAATGATGCGGGAGTAACTCAGTGGTAGAGTCTCAGCCTTCCAAGCTGTTGGTCGCCAGTTCGATCCTGGTCTCCCGCTCCATCCTCCTAACGGATACCCTGCCGCATCTCCTCTTCAATGAGCCGTTGCCGCTGCCCAAGACCGAAGCCGTACAGCATAATCACCCTTCCGTCTTTGGCCTTCACTTCCAACTCATCGGTAATGATGGAATGCTTCGGAAGCGTTCGCTCGCCGAAGGTCACGCTCTCAATCTCGGAATAGCGAATCAGCTTCTTCACCCCGCCCCGCACGCGAACCACCCCGAATGTCGTGATCACCACGCCGTGGCGGCGAAAGGTCCGTATGCCGTACGTCGCCACACCAACAGCCACGGCCAACAGCACAGCAAACCCAATCAATTCCGGCGCCTGAAACAGCAACCCCGTCCCCAACGTCAACTCGCCGGACTGCAGTTGGCGTAACTCCGAACGCACGTCCCCCCATAGGACAGCCAGCAGGGGAATACACAACAGCGGGACCACAATGCAACCCCACAAAACCTCGCGGCCATCGGAGTGAAATCGCTCAGGGTCCCGGCACAGCCGCGCCAGTTCAGCACCTTCCGCGGGACTCAGCCTGACACTCGGCATCAGCTAGTATCCTCCTCCCGCCCGCCGAAGCAGACGTCGCGGCGTCAAAAAGTGCCGGAGGTAGCCAACGATGTCCGTCGCCGTTCCGCGCTTCACCTCCCATTCCCACGTTCGCTCCTCCCGGCGCAAAGAGAGAGTCAAAACACCACCCTCCGGCGCCCACTGCAGCCTAAGATCTTCGCGGTCATAACTCGTGAACTCACAGCAGGCCGGCGCGCATGGGTCGATACCCGCCAGCGAGTCAGCGAACGCCATCACCGCGGCCCGCACCTCAAGTTCACGAGAATTCGATATCGCGCCGTGACGGTCCGTACAGGGAACGCCGAGAAACGTGGCCAGATCACCGCTCAGGTTCCACACCCACTCCGATTCCCACGCCACCGCCTCCCCGCTGTAGTCGGGATCCGACGGCGGATCATCGTCGTGTTCTTCGTGAATGAGGATCTCC